>NZ_JAHGAN010000020.1:0-18927 GCF_030248625.1 Vibrio sp. D420a
ACCTACTATTCCGTCGCAACTCAGTGACTGGTCAAATTGAATGTCTTGCTAACAAATCAGCAGTTGAACTAAACAGCGAGCTGCACAGCAACAACTAATCTAGATGCTAGATGCTAGATGCTAGATGCTAGATGCTAGATGCTAGATGCTAGATGCTAGAAAATACGAAGCCGCTGGAGTTAACTCCAGCGGCTTTTCTTTTATCTGTAGAAAATAGACAGCGTTACACTTTCTCAGCAGCTAACTGTTCTAGAGCTTGAATCGAGGTTTCAGAGACTAATGCGCCATCAAGGTAGTAACTGACGTTATCGCCATCACGTACCCCCATCAATACCGCCTTTTCACCATCGTTGTAAGTGATATCCATACGAATGGTGTTCTCATCAATTTGTTGCATTTCACCGAACTGAATTTGACGTTGATAAGTAATTGGAGCAACAGGCGCTTCTTTGAGAGAGTCATCCAGGCTGTCGTTTACGTCAATCATGGTATCGACTTTACTATCAAAGATATGCGGTGCACCTGTTAGTGGGTTTTTACCTGTCCAAAACTCTAATGAGTTAAACACGATGTAGTCCGCTGCGGTTGTTAACGCATATACAGGTGCCAGTAAGAAGTTGACCCCAGCACGCGCATAACGGTTATCCACGACTTCCACGTTAAACTTCATCAATTTTCCGGTAACGGCGTTACTGCCGACACACCCAGCCAAAGACATAACAACGGCGGCCACTGCAACTGCTTTTGTGATTGTTTTCATAGTTCCCTCTTGTGCCATAGTGATTGGTTCAGACTCGTTATCTCTAGCGACGAACTACTGACATTCCTCAAGGAAAGATACAAGCCTAACAATTTGATTCCACAACTTTTAGCCTAGTGCAGTTTTTTAGAACAGCAAACTGCAAAGAAAATCTTTTTACTCAGCTTGGGAAGATTTACATAAAAAAAGCGCAGGCCTTTCGACCTGCGCTTTAAACTTTTTTCCCGATAAACTTGGCTAATGCCCAATACAAGCCAAGATGCATATTAAACTAAGTCAGATTAACCTAGGTTCTTACGTGCGTTTTGGAACATACGCATCCAAGCGCCGTTCTCGCCCCAACCTTCTGGAGACCAAGAGTTCGCAACTGTACGGAATACACGCTCTGGGTGCGGCATCATGATAGTTACACGGCCATCTTGAGTTGTTAGACCTGTGATTGCGTTTGGCGAGCCATTCGGGTTGTTCGGGTATTGCTGCGTTGGGTTACCGTGGTTATCTACGTAACGAACTGCAACTGTGCCAGATGCTTCAATCGCCGCTAGGTGGCCACCATCACGTACTTCTACGCGGCCTTCACCGTGTGATACTGCGATTGGCATACGAGAACCAGCCATGCCGTCGAAGAATACAGAATCAGACTTCTGCACCTCTACTAAGCTGAAACGAGCTTCAAAACGCTCAGATTCGTTGCGAACGAAACGTGGCCACAGGTCTGCACCTGGGATTAGCTCTTTCAGGTTCGATAGCATCTGACAGCCGTTACATACACCTAGAGAGAACGTATCTTCGCGTTGGAAGAAGCCTTCAAACTGGTTGCGAGCTTGCTCATTGAACAGAATAGATTTCGCCCAACCTTCACCCGCACCTAGTACGTCACCGTAAGAGAAACCACCACAAGCTACTAGGCCGTTGTATTCTTCTAATACCGCTTGACCCGTTAGGATGTCGCTCATGTGAATATCAGTTGCTTCGAAGCCAGCACGGTCGAATGCTGCAGCCATCTCAACGTGAGAGTTAACACCCTGCTCACGTAGGATTGCCATCTTAGGCTTAGCACCTTTCGCGATGTAAGGTGCTGCGATGTCTTCGTTCACATCGAAGCTTAGCTTAACGTTCAGACCTGGGTCTGAGTTGTCTTTCTTCGCTTCGTGCTCTTGGTCAGCACATGCTGGGTTATCACGTAGACCTTGCATCTTGTGCGTTGTCTCAGCCCAGATAGTACGTAGTTCAGTACGGTTACGCTCTAGAACCACTGTATCACCAGAAGTGATCACTAGCTCATCAGACGCTTCAACAGAGCCGATAACGTGTGAGCATGCTTCAAGACCGTTCGCTGCTAGCGTTGAAAGTACAGAATCTAGATCGTCGTTCTTAACCTGAAGTACTGCACCTAGCTCTTCGTTGAATAGTGCAGCTAGCGCATCTTCGCCAAGGTCAGCAATGTCAGCTTTAACACCACAGTGGCCCGCGAATGCCATCTCAGCAAGAGTAACGAATAGACCACCATCGCCCTTATCGTGGTAAGCGACTACTTGGTCGTTTGCTACTAGAGTTTGTACGCCTTCGTAGAAACCTTTTAGCTGTGCTGCGTTATCTACGTCTGCTGGCTTATCACCAAGCTGCTTGTAAACCTGTGCTAGTGCCGTTGCGCCTAGACGGTTCTGACCGTTACCTAGGTCGATAAGAACTAGTGAAGTATCACCCTTGTCAGTACGTAGTTGCGGAGTGATTGTCTTACGAACATCTTCAACACGAGCAAACGCAGTGATGATTAGAGATAGCGGAGACGTTACTTCTTTCTGCTCGCCGTTCTCTTCCCACTTTGTCTTCATCGACATTGAATCTTTACCAACTGGGATAGTTAGGCCAAGTGCTGGACATAGCTCTTCACCCACCGCTTTCACCGCTTCGTAAAGACCTGCGTCTTCGCCCGGGTGGCCAGCTGGAGACATCCAGTTTGCAGACAGTTTAATGTGTTTGATATCACCGATGTTTGTCGCAGCGATGTTTGTGATTGCTTCGCCAACTGCTAGACGAGCCGAAGCACCGAAGTCTAGTAGAGCAACTGGCGTACGCTCACCCATCGACATTGCTTCGCCGTGGTAAGTGTCGTAGCTTGCTGCGGTTACCGCGCAGTTTGCTACTGGAACCTGCCAAGGGCCAACCATTTGGTCACGCGCAACAAGACCAGTCACCGTGCGGTCACCGATAGTGATTAGGAATGTTTTTTCTGCAACCGTTGGAAGACGTAGAACGCGATCCACTGCTTCGTTTAGCTCGATACCGTCACGGTTAACCGCTGGGTTGTTCGCTTTAAGCGTTTTCGCATCACGGTGCATCTTAGGCGTCTTACCAAGAAGCACATCCATTGGCATATCGATTGGCGTATTCTCGAAGTGTGAATCTTCAAGTTTCAGTTCACGCTCTTCTGTTGCGATACCAACAACTGCGTATGGTGCACGTTCACGCTTACAGATCGCATCGAATACTTCCATATTCTCTGGCGCAACAGCCATTACGTAACGCTCTTGAGATTCGTTACACCAAATCTCAAGTGGGCTCATGCCTGGTTCATCATTTGGTACATCGCGCAGTTGGAAGATACCACCACGTTCGCCATCATCTACAAGCTCTGGAAGTGCGTTCGAGATACCGCCCGCGCCCACATCGTGGATAAATGCGATAGGGTTAGCATCACCAAGTTGCCAACAACGGTCGATAACTTCCTGACAACGACGTTCCATCTCTGGGTTTTCACGCTGTACAGATGCAAAATCTAGGTCTTCTGCTGATTGACCCGATGCCATTGAAGATGCTGCACCGCCACCAAGGCCGATGTTCATTGCAGGACCACCAAGCACGATTAGGCTTGCACCTACAGGGATCTCTTTCTTCTGTACGTGCTCGTCACGGATGTTACCCATACCACCAGCAATCATGATTGGCTTGTGGTAACCACGAACCTCTTCACCTGCGTGAGAGTTAACTTTCTCTTCGTAAGTACGGAAGTAACCCAGTAGGTTTGGACGACCAAATTCGTTGTTGAATGCAGCGCCACCTAGTGGACCTTCTAGCATGATATCTAGAGCGTTAACGATACGACCTGGCTTACCGAAATCTGTTTCCCATGGCTGTTCAAAACCAGGGATGCGTAGGTTAGATGTAGTGAAACCAACAAGACCTGCTTTTGGCTTACCACCAATTCCCGTTGCGCCTTCATCACGGATTTCACCACCAGAACCAGTAGAAGCACCCGGCCATGGAGAGATAGCTGTTGGGTGGTTGTGCGTTTCCACCTTCATTAGGATGTGCGCTTTCTCTTGGTTGTAACCGTATTGGCGAGTTTCTGGGTTCGGGAAGAAACGACCTACATCCGAACCTACCATTACCGCTGCGTTATCTTTGTATGCAGACAGCACGTTTTCTGGCGTGGTTTCGAATGTGTTCTTGATCATCTTGAACAGAGACTTC
Organism: Vibrio sp. D420a; assembly: GCF_030248625.1. Classification (NCBI taxonomy): domain Bacteria; kingdom Pseudomonadati; phylum Pseudomonadota; class Gammaproteobacteria; order Vibrionales; family Vibrionaceae; genus Vibrio; species Vibrio sp. D420a. The sequence continues at coordinate 4,235 of NZ_JAHGAN010000020.1, forward strand.
TCTTGCTTAACGCCGTCGATAGTCCAGTCTGCATTGAAGATCTTGTGACGACAGTGCTCTGAGTTCGCTTGTGCAAACATCATTAGCTCGATGTCTGTTGGGTTGCGATCTAGCTTGTTTACGAACGCATCGTAAAGGTATTCGATTTCATCATCTGCAAGTGCAAGACCAAGGGTAACGTTTGCGTTTTCAAGCGCAGCGCGGCCACCTTTTAGTAGGTCAACGTCAGCGACTGGCGCAGGCTCTGCAACTTGGAAAAGTGCGGTTGCTGATTCAAAGTCAGTAAAGATAACTTCCATCATGCGATCGTGCAGGATAGCTTTTAGCTCAACAAGTTGAAGCTCAGAAAGCTCTGCCGATGATTCGATGTAGTAAGCGGTACCGCGCTCCAGACGTGCAATCTTATCTAGACCACAGTTGTTTGCGATATCCGTTGATTTTGAAGACCAAGGCGAAATAGTGCCCGGGCGAGGAGTTGCTAGTAGAAGAAGACCTTCTGGCGCGTGCTCTTCAATTGTTGGACCGTAAGTCAGAAGTTTTTCTAGTTTCTCAACTTCTTGATCATTTAGGTCGGCAGTTAGATCTGCAAAGTGCGCAAATTCAGCGTAGATGCCTGTAACAGGTAGGCCAAGTTCACGACAAAGCTCTAAAAGCTTGTTAACACGAAATTCAGATAGAGCTGGGGAGCCACGAAAAATTCTCATGTGCTTAGGTCTCTTATGCAATTGATTAAGGTGATATTGGAATAAATTCAGTGGGTTTTAGGAGTAACCTAACTGTTTTTCTTCGAACCTATGCCGATTCCACCTCTCTGTTGCGGGCGCATTATATAGCAATTATTTTTGTGACGTAACCAAAAAAGCAACCGTTTGCGTCATTTTTTTCATGTTTCTTGGCAATTGTTACTTTTGCTGCATTTCTAGCCACTTTTACTTCCGTTTACCCAAAGTCACTTTGCCGGGAGTAAACGGTTTGATATAAAGGGAAGTCACTTTTTTGAGATTTCATTTTGATGCATACACTTACGCGCATTTTTTCATCCAAACTTCTTCTCATCGCGATCGCCATCACTGGTTTAGCGGGTTGTCAAATTGAGTCGGAACCGAAAAGCGACTTGGAGCAGATCCGAGAGCGCGGCGTATTAAGAGTTGGAACACTCAATAACCAACTCTCTTACTATATCGGCCCAGATGGCCCTGCGGGTTTGGATTATGAATTGGCTCGAGAGTTTGCAGAGCAGCTCGGCGTGCAACTAGAAATGAAGCCTGCATACCGCTTGTCTGGCTTATTCCCTGCTTTGCAAAAAGGTGAAATCGACCTTATCGCAACAGGACTAACTCAGAACAATGAGCACACCCGCGGCTACCGTGCTGCACCCGCTTACTATTACGTAAGCCAACAGGTGGTGTACAAGAAAGGTCAATGGCGTCCGCGTAACCTCGAACAATTGATTGAATTTGAGAACAAACGCCAAGCAGAATTCATAGAACAACAAAGCCAAGAGCAGAATGAAGAAAACAGTGAGCTAACAACCATCGACGACAGATTGGCTCCTGCTCTTGTTGTGATTGAAGAGTCTCACTTCGAACCAACCCTCAACCAACTTCAACAATCCAATCCTGACTTTATCTACGAGTCGGTCGGTAATGCAGATATTAACGATCTATTAAGACAGGTTTCTAAGGGTGAGCTGAGCTTTACGGTTGCAGACTCCATTGAGCTGTCACTGGCACAACGCCTCTACCCTGACCTGGCGCTAGCGTTCGAGTTAACGGAAGACCAACCTATTTCTTGGTACTTAAAGAAATCAGAAGATGAGAGCTTGTATGCGTTGCTGATTGAGTTCTTCGGTAATCTTAAACAGTCTGGTGAACTCGCAACTCTAGAAGAGAAATACATCGGTCATATCGGAAGCTTCGACTACGTAGACACTCGCGCCTTCATTCGTGCACTGGACAGCAAGCTACCGAAATGGTCACCACTGTTTCAAGAGTACTCGCAGGAGTTTGACTGGCGCTTGATTGCCGCATTGGCTTATCAAGAGTCTCACTGGAATCCTGTTGCGAAATCTCCGACAGGGGTGCGAGGCATGATGATGTTGACCCTACCGACCGCAAAGAGCGTGGGTGTGACTAACCGTTTGGATCCAAAACAGTCGGTTCAAGGTGGTGTGGAATATCTGCGTCGTATCGTTAACCGAATCCCTGACTCTATCAAGCAGCATGAGAAGATCTGGTTTGCGCTTGCGTCCTATAATGTTGGCTATGGACATATGATGGATGCGCGTCGACTCACTAAAGCACAAGGTGGCGATCCGGACTCTTGGAGTGACGTAAAAGACAGACTGCCTCTACTAAGACAGAAGAAGTACTACAGCCAAACCCGCTACGGTTATGCTCGTGGTGACGAAGCCAAGAACTATGTAGAGAACATTCGTCGTTATTACCAAAGTATCATCGGCCACGTAAACAAACGTACCGAAGAGGAGCGTGAAGCAAGTATGGAAGACCTTATCGTGATTCCGCCTCTTGCGATTTCAGGAGCTGACTCAACCATCAGTGGTGCGGTCTCCGCAGCCGAGGCGAGCGACACAGTACCGAGCGAAGAATAGAACGCAGGTCACCATCAATGAAAAAGCCACACATAGGTGTGGCTTTTTGGTGTTTGTCTTAAAGGAAAAGCTAACCGAGCTTCTCTAATACCTTTTCGCACAAAGTCTTCAGAGCTAACAACTCATCCAGCTCCAAGGTCAACTTGCACTTCATAGCATCAGGAACCGATCTCGCCTGAGTTTTTAGCTCTACTCCACTCTCTGTCAATTTGAGCACTCGCACACGCTCATCGTGCTCACAACGACTTCGTTCAACGAACCCTTTGCCTTCTAGCCTTTTCAAAAGTGGTGTCAAAGTCCCCGAGTCTAAATGCAATCGTGAGCCAATATCTTTCACACTGGCACCATCTTGCTCCCAAAGCACCATCATCACCAAATATTGAGAGTAGGTTAAATCCAACGCATCCAATAACGGGCGATATGCTCGAACCATAGCATTCGCTGCGCTATACAGAGGAAAGCACACCTGATTATCCAACAATAACTGATCATCACTACTCATATCGTTCTCTACTTCTGGTTTGATTGGCGCGAGCATTAAAAATAAATTGCGCACAATATAGTTGCATTCACGGCTTATTTCGATATAAGATTGCAAGCAATTAAATTGCGCGCAACTTAAAACAAAAAGGGAAACGATATGACAACACTCTACACAACTCAAGCAACCGCTCTTGCTGGCCGTAATGGACAAGTGAAAACTGACGATGGTTTACTAGAGCTAGAACTAGCTTACCCAAAAGAGATGGGAGGCACTGGTCTAGCTACTAACCCAGAACAGCTATTTGCTGCTGGTTATTCAGCTTGTTTCTCAAACGCTATCCTACACGTTGCTCGTGAGGCGAAAGTTACGCTAGCCAAAGCACCAGTGACTGCAGAAGTTGGTATCGGCCCAAATCAAACAGGTGGATTTGCGCTTACCGTAAGCCTTGCAGTCGAGCTAGACCTCCCACAAGAACAAGCTCTTGAGCTGACTCGAGTTGCTCATCAGGTTTGCCCATACTCAAACGCAGTCCGTGGCAACATCGATGTTGCAGTGACTGTAAACGGCGAAGCAATCTAAGCTATCTCCCCTCCCCAAAAAAACTAAAAAACACCGGCTAACTGGCCGGTGTTTCTATTTATAGAGGAGGTGCTTGTTGTCTCGTTGGCGAAAAGCTAACCATTCTCTCAATTCAGTCTGCCACCACAATCACTCAACCCGATTTTGCTACTTGAAAACCATCTTTGATTACCATACATATGAAGAATGACCGGCATCACTTGTCATTAACTTGCAACAGAACTGACCTATAAGGTGGGTGCCGTTGAAGTGGCGCTGCAAACTAACATACTCAAAGAGCTTGTATTGGGTATATTTAATCTTAACTCTGGCTGCTAAACACAGCTGATATTGATAGTGGGAGGCCGTTAAAAAAGATGAAACGTAAGTTACGCTCTAAACGCCTTTATAAAACCGTGGTGGCTAACCGCCGTAAGCGCATGCTAGCCAACAACAAGAAGAAGATCATCTGGCGAAACCGAGCTTTCGTACAGATGCTTTAAACTGAAAAAAACATCATCAGCAAGCATCTAATTCAATCTCGAAATGTCACTTTGACACATCAACTCGAACAGTATTGGATGTTTGCTAGAATCAAAACTCCTGATTAGATCTACCTAAAAACCACGCGCCGTTAAACTAGCTCCCTTCTTGAGCGTCTTTTGCTTGCGCTAACTTCTGTTGCTGCTTTTTCTCTTTAATCTCTTTACGACGCCTTTTGAAAAATGCCTGTAGTTGAGAACGACACTCCTCTTCCAACAAGCCATGTTCTACATCCGCATAATGGTATGACGCTTGGCTATCGAACAGATTCAATACCGTACCAGCAGCCCCTGCTTTCAAGTCTGGTGCTCCAAAGACAATACGCTTCACTCGGCTATGAAGAAGAGCGCCTGCACACATAGGGCATGGCTCTAATGTTACATAGAGCGTGGTATCGAGAAGACGGTAGTTCTCTAATGTTTGACCCGCCTTACGCAGGGTTTCAATCTCAGCATGCGCGGTCGCATCATGGCTACCAATCGAACGGTTCCACCCTTCTGAAATGATTTCACCATCCTTTACCAATACAGCCCCAACCGGCACTTCACCCTCAAGCTCAGCTTGATGTGCTAACTCCATAGCGCGGCGCATAAAAGCTTCATCTTGCGATGTAAATTGATGGTCAGACAAAAGAAACTCCCAAAAACAAAAAAGGCATGCGCTGAGCATACCTAATCTTGGTGATCATGAACAATGTTATCAAACCAGTCGATACTTTCTTGTTCAATATGTATCACCATACCGTTACTTCGGGAATTGGGGGAATTATTTTAACTCACGCGGAGTTGTAACCTGCTGCTCACTTCACAGTAAAGACAACAAAAAAACCACTCACTCCTTGAGTGGTCGTGAAACAAAATGCCATGACTGCTGACAACAAGCATCCGAGCTTAAAGGTAGGGATTTACATCCAAAGCGAACAAGAATTGCTTGTTACAGTGCGATAACAACACCAGCAGTGAAGGTGGTATCTTCAATGTCAGAGTTGTCTGCAGCTACTTTAACGTATGGTTGAACTTCACCAGAGTTAACGTAAGTCGCTTTCAATGTAGATGTTGACCACTCGCTATCTACTTCTTCACCATCCACATAGATGCCTTCCGCAAGCTGTGAGTACGCATCTAAGTCGTAAGAAAGTACAACTGTTTTAGCGATGTTGTAATCAAGACCTAGGTTCACTTTCACTACTTGAGATTCGTTGTTGCCATCAGCCAAGCTTAGGTTTTGGATACCGATATCTGGTAGAACATGAGGGTCGATACCATGATCAGGAAATTGTGGAGCTGGTAATGTACCATCGTGGTTAGCTGCTGCAGGCAAAACACCATCGTGAGGACCTGGAGCAGGAAGAATACCATCATGGCCATCTGGGTTAACACCTTGACCATCGCCTTTTCCGCCTGATGTAGGAGCCCAGAAATCAGCACCAACTTTATCCAAGCCGTGGTGGTACTCAACGCCACCAGAAAGTGTCAGTGAAGAACCTAATGTGTATGCAGTTGAGGCTTTGACACGCACTTCATCAGCACCGCCGTAACCACCTTGTACATATGATGCACCGAGGTCAAAGTTTTCATTAATGCTGTAGCCGTAACCTAGCTCAACAAAGCTATCATTAGTAACCTCACCAGTAACATAGTGCTGACCATCTTCACCGAAGTTGTAGTCACCATACATACCGATTACGTCATTTTCATCGCCGTAAACTTCAATAGAAGTTGCGTTCGCTTGCAGTGAGATAGCTGATACTACAGCTGCTGCTACAAAACTGATTTTCTTCATTTTTTAAAACCTTTAATACGTGTGCAAAGCATTGATTAATTACTCTTCCCGGTTCTGAGCGACCAAAACGATACTGAGCACAAAGGCTTGGAACAACGTAAAACACCTCATTAAAGATTTTGATTTTATAAACGAAATCCGTTTACCTATTTCAACCTAATTGATAGATAAACCAGAAATAAAAAACTTAAAAATCATAATGTTAAAACAAAAACCACATGTAACTCTAACTAAGTGTTACCGTTAAAAAGCATTTCATCAACAGCTATCTATTAGGCTGAAAACGTGAAAAAGAACAGACAAGTACAGTCCTTTTCGCATCAATGACATCAGAAAGATATCAATCTAAAACTAAATACAGAACCTCGATTAATATCGAAGAAATATACAGTTTCAATGAACATACAATCACTTAGTTAAATTAGAAAATTCAAAGTCTTACATTTGCTATATTAATGAAAAACCAAAATCAGTCCGCCTAAAACAAAACAAGGCATGCATTACGCACACCTTGTTTCTATAACAATAAAAGTAGAACCCGACTATTCGGCCACTTCTTGCTCTAACGGTAAGGCCTTCACTTTCATGATTCGGTTGTTCTCTACGGCGACAATTTCAAATGACCATTGTTGGCACTGCACCACTTCACCGACGTCTGGTAAGCGGCCCATGAGCCAAGTGATCATGCCGTTGAGTGTTTGAAAGCCCTCTTCCTCACCTTCTAGTTCAGAAAGGTCTAAGCGATTTTTGAGCTCGCTGATCGGAATCAGACCATCCACCAGCATGCCCTGCTCTGTTTGCTCCGTCCAAAGGTCATTCGGGTTACTTGAAAGCTCTCCTGCAATCGCTTCAAGCACATCGTAGTGGGTCACTAAGCCTTGAACATCACCATACTCATCGACAATAAACGCCATTTGCGTACCCGACTCTTTGAAGTAGCTCAGTAAGCGTAAGCCTTTCATCGATTCAGGAAGATAAATAGGCGGTTTGGATAACCCCATAATTACCTGCAGACTCAGCTGATGGCTGTTATTCAACAGAGCTTTTGCTGACACTGTGCCTAGCACCTTACTCATGCCTTCTTGGCAAACTGGAAAGACGCTGTGCTTGGAGCTTTTTATCTTTTTCAGCAGCGCCTCAATTGGCTGTTCGATATCGAGAAAATCGACGTCGCGACGAGGTGTCATCAGTGAACTCACCAGTCGATCATCCAACTGCAGGATATTTCGGATCATCTCTTGCTCGCCACGCTCTATGACGCCCGTATCTGAGCCCTCTTTAACCAAAGCATAGATATCATCCTCAGTGACGCTATCTTCGCTACCATTGCGTCCCATAAGCTTCAATATCCCCTCTGTTGAGGTAGACAGAGCAAACACAAATGGCGTGGTGAGCTTAGAAAGCCAATTAATTGGCAGAGCAACCAATACCGCAATGGTTTCTGCTTGTGACTGTGCAAAACGCTTAGGCACAAGTTCGCCAATGACAATCGCAAAGTAAGTGATACCAACAACCACAACCGCAGTCGATAGTATGTTTGCTTGAGTTGCTTCCAGTCCCCACAACTCTAATTGCACAGCAAGTGGGGCTGATAGTGTAGCTTCACCGACAATACCGCTAAGCAAGCCAATAACCGTGATACCAATTTGGATTGTAGAAAGGAACCGCGTTGGGTTTTCTTTTAAGTCTAGAGCGACCTGTGCAGAACGATGCTTTTCAGCTAAACGCTTTAAGCGACTATTTTTTGCTGCTACCAATGCAATCTCTGACATGGCAAACAGACCATTTAAAACAATTAACCCTACCAGAAGCAGAATTTTCATGATGAATGGGATTTCCTAATTTGTACCGGCCACCAAATAGCCGTGATTTGGAGTATAAGCTGAGTACCTTGCTTTTTGATATAAAAAAGATCGAAAAATAGAGCGAAAAAAGCCCGCACTTTTCGGTGCGGGCTTAAGAATAAATAAAGCTTAATATCGCTTAGTTCAATCTTACATTGTGTAAGTGTATGGTGCTTGAATACCCAGTGGGATACCTAGTGCCCAGTAACCTAGTAGGAAGATTGACCAGCCGATCAGCATTGCGATAGAGAACGGCATCATTAGAGAAGCCAGTGTACCGATACCTGTCGACTTAACGTAGCGTTGACAGTAAACAACAACCAGTGGGAAGAACACCATTAGTGGAGAGATGATGTTAGATACTGAATCGCCCACACGGTAAGCCGCTTGAGATAGCTCTGGAGAGATACCAACCGCCATTAGCATTGGAACTAGGATTGGACCAATCAGAGCCCATTTAGCTGATGCAGAACCAACTAGAAGGTTAACGGCTGCAGTTAGAAGGATCATACCAACAACTGTAGCTTCACCCGGTAGGTCCATCGCTTTCAGGCCTTCAGCACCGTAAAGCGCTAGCATTGTACCGATGTTTGATTGACCAAATGCAGATAGGAACTGTGCACAGAAGAACGACATTACAATGTATGCGCCCATCGTTGCCATCGTGTCAGACATCGCTTTGATAACATCGTTGCTGTTCTTGAACGTACCCGCAACGCGGCCGTAAACGATACCTGGGATGATGAACAGGATGAAGATCAATGGAACGATTGACTTCATTACTGGTGCAGAGAACGCCGTCAGCTCACCTTCAGGAGAACGAAGTGCAGAGTTTTCTGGGATAAGAGCCGCAACCAATAGTGCGATACCAGCAACCATTGCCCAACCCGCGTATTTGAATGCTTTAGATTCAATCGCAGTGAAGGTACCTAGATCCGGTGCTTCTTCAGCATCTTCATCAACTGGCGTGTTCGCAAGACGAGGTTCGATGATCTTCTCAGTTACGTACCAACCGATACCCACAATGATGATTGAAGATAGACCAGTAAAGAAGATGTTCGCTAATGGGTTGATCACGTAGTCTGGGTCAAGAACGTTTGCCGCAGTTTGAGTGAAGCCCGCTAGTAGTGGGTCGATACCAGAAGGGATGAAGTTTGCAGAGAAACCACCTGATACACCAGCAAACGCTGCCGCAATACCCGCAAGAGGGTGACGACCCGCTGCGTGGAAAATGATACCACCTAGTGGGATAACCAGTACGTAACCTGCGTCAGCTGCTGTGTGAGAAACGATAGCAACTAGGATTAGCATTGGTGTTAGAAGTTTAGCTGGCGTGAAGTTCAGCATCTTCTTTAGGCCCGTAGTGATGAAGCCTGAAGAATCAGCAACACCAACACCTAGCATAGCTACCAGTACGATACCTAGCGGTGCAAAGCCTGTGAATGTCGTTACCATGTTTGCTAGGAAACTCGCTAGAGCCTCACCAGTAAGTAGGTTGTTGACTTCTAGAGCATCACCCGTACGAGGGTTAATTAGATCGAATGAAACATTCGACAAAAGAGCAGATGATACCCATACGATAACTAGTGCCCAGAAAAACAGGATCGCAGGATCTGGGATCTTGTTACCGGCGCGTTCAATGAAGTTTAGAAAGCGATCCATACCACTGATTTTTTCAGGAGCAGGTGCTTTATTTACTGCTTGGTTACTCATGGTAACTCCATATGTGATGTTGTTTTATTTAGGCCTAATATAGTTGTTGACCAGGGCCTATTGGTACAGCACATATTCTATTAAAACCACCCCGAAAAAGCACAAGATTCCACCTAAAATTCCATAAATGGAGACATATTTTGCAAAAACACCATATAGCAGCAACAAGATAAAAACACAAAAAACACCATTCCATATACAGTTTTTTAACTAGCACGTAAACAATGTCCGAGGAGTGAAAATTATCAATATTGAGGCGATAGGGAGAGGAGTTCGGTTAAACGTTTGCGTAGTGAATCAATCAAATTCACTGTATTTAGAGAGCGTAGTTTTGAGCGTTATGCGTTGCGTCTGACTCATTCGATCTTGCCATGCAACGGTGACGATAATATTACGCAAAGCACCCGACAAAGCACCATCGGCGTTTTCGACAGAGCAGCTGAGTGAGTATTCAGAGCCTGATAAACCAGATAACGGATTAGAGCTATCGGTGTTGAGACAGTGATTTGACTGATGAAGTTCCGAGAAACGAATCAGTCCCACAGCCCCACTAACATTGTTCGCCCGAGTACGGTAATACTCCAATTGCCTTTCAGCAAAATGCAGTGCTTCCACACTCTGAATTGCATAATCCGCTTTCTGCTCAGTATAGGTCTGCAACTTGACCATACCCAACGCCGCCACGCCCACTAACAGAAAAGAGATAAGCACTTCAAGTAAGCTAAAGCCGCTTTGGTTAGAAGTCATTCCAAGAGCCCTTTTTCCATTGATAAATTGAGGGTGGATCAATTGGGTTAGCATTTGAACGATAGTAGAGATCCATATCACCTACGATAGTCGATACCCCGCCCTTTACGTCAAAGATAAGTCCACCAGCGGGTAGCCCTGAAGCAAATTGGATCCCTACTGTTTTTTTCTCCACCGTTGGATCATTCAGTGGTTTAACAAACGGTGTAAACGCACTGGGTGTCGAAGAAGTGGTTATCGACTCCCAAAAGTCATCAATACGAGATTTGGTTGTGCTATCGGCGTAATCGACAAGGTGATAAATCACGCCGTTGTATGTCATCGCACCATTCAACGCAAAAGCGCCGTCGTGAATCACCAGTAGTTGAGCAGCATTAAGATTGGCTGCTACTGAGGCGTTGATATAACAGTTGCCTTCAATCCAGAGCCCTTTTGTTTGCCCGGCAGTGAAATGATTCATGATTTCACTGCCGCAATCGGTTGGGTTGAGCAGTTGAATTTGTCTAAATTTATCAGAATCTTGCGAGAGTTCGAGAATGTTCTGCTCTGTTTTTGGCATGCCAAAGAACGAATAAAATGGATCAAGAGTCGGGTCTGGATTGAAGTCTTTCTTGAACGGCGCTGGATTGTTTTTTTGATAATAATCAGGCGCATAGATCGAATAAGTTGTACCCGTTGCGCCTTTGGCGATTTCAGTTTTGTAGTCGGGATGACAAACACCGTCGAAACCAAAAAATGGGCCATCAGCACTTGGGTCTTTCACCTCTAAGCCTAATACCTGCCCTGAGTCACCATGGGTCGAATCATATTGATAGGTAAAAAGGTCGCCAAAAGAGATGCTGATGCACTCATGTTCATTGCCATTGATTGGCGTCTCTTTGGCTGTTGGTTGGAGGGTTAGAGTACCAACCACCTCGATAGGACCCGTGGATTGAATCGCCCCTGCTCCGAGTAACGAGCTATCGCGTAGGGTTTTAGTGACTCGATAACGATCAATGGCCGCTTCGACAACATGACTACCACTTACCGTGCCATTGCGCGTAGTGATCTTTGGTTGCTGATCGTAGGGACTACACCAATCGATAAACTCCGAAGGTTGAGACGATGGCCCAACGATGTCTGAGACTTGTTTACCCGTTTCGCGTAGATAACTAAACGTGCACTCCAATCCCCCTTCCGCTTGCCAATGATCTTTACGCGCTTGAACCTCATTTTGTGCCCGCTTGATTTGATAGTAAGTGGTTTTGAAACGGCCAAGAGAAACGATCAGCACACCAACTAGCAAAATACTGACTAACAGCAGCGTTATCGCTCCTCGTTGCTGATTGCTCGTCATTGCCAGTTCCTTTGTACAACGGATGTCATTACTTGCTGGCTCAGATTCGCATTCACTAGCGACGCCTCAAGCGTCACGTCGATCCTTTGCGAACTTGCCTGACTGCTGGATAGGTCTTCGACAGAAACAGAAAATGCATCTACCTGAATTTGTCGCTCGAAGAACAAGCTTTGACACGTCATCGTTACATCTCCGCTTGTATTGCTGAATGGCTTTTCATCGATAGCCAAGATATCTGTAGATTCCCCTAGGCAGTAGTTGAGCTTGTTGTCTTTGAACTTATAAACAATGTTTCGGTAAGCAGACGAGGCACTATTTTGCAGGTACACAAAGCCAAGATAAGCCTCATCGGCACTGACTTGCTGGGTATAAATTGTATTTGATGCCCCAGACAACTTTAGCGATTGGCCAGCATCGGCGTTATATCCAGCACGCCAAATCTCTTCTTTCATCATTTGAGTCGTGGAGAACAAGTTCTGTGATAGGAGCAGCTCTAGGCTTTTCTCTGAGCTAAGTTGCTGGTTAGTGATAAACACACTACCAATCGTCCCGATTACAATCACGCCGATTGCAGAGGCCACCATCATCTCAACCAAGGTACTACCTTGAGCAGACTTAATTGCAGATCTCATAACCATAGTGACCAATGCTATTGCGCCCATCACTGTTTGGATCGCTGCTACAAACCCGAATGCGCCCTGTTGTGTTTGATGCTTTAACCGAGAGTTCTTCAGACGGTACACTCACTGAAGCCATAGTGACGTTGCCGTTGATAAAACGCCCTCTTACTCCGTCAATCGAGATTGAGTTCTGATTTAAAAAGCTGAACGAGACTTTGATATCTCGATAGGCTGAGCCATCAAGATGCATCACCACATTATCTGGAACATACGAAGCGGTAGTACTCACAACCAAATCCCATTCACCCTCTGAATCCTCAATCGCACCTAACACATTCGAAACCAAAAATAGCAGGTGCAATTCTTGATTACGGGCAATCGCTTCCGAGCGAGCAGTGACCAAAAAGCCATGAACCTCAGGGGCGAGCCTTTGAAGTTTGGAAGACGCCAACAGAGAGCTAAAACTCGGGGCAGCCGCAGCCAACAGTACTGAAAGTACCACGACAGTGATCAGCAGCTCTAGAAGCGTAAACCCGCGAGTCATTTCCCAAATCCTTATGTAACAGATTGCGTAACCGTATTTAATCTTGCACCGATGCTATCACCGAAGAAAAATAGCCTGACTAGTGAAAAGGAAGTCCTCGTGATGATTCGAAAAAATATATGCAACAGCAACAACATACGTTTACAAGGAATGACATTGATCGAGTTATTGATTGTGGTTGCCATCATCGGGCTCTTGGGTGCTATTGCCTATCCAAGCTATACCAATCATGTTTTAAGCGGTCATCGCGCCGCTGCTATCTCCGACATCGCTCGCATACAACTAGAGCTAGAGGCGAGTTACGACAATGGTTATGACTGGAGTAGTATCATCTCAGGGAGCAACTGCTTAATTTGCGATACCGACGGTTCAAGATTTTCATTCAATGTTGCCAGTTCAGCCTCAGCCGCTTATACGATTACCGCCACGCCACAGTCAGATGTTGGGCAAGATAAAGATGATTGTTTTGATGGAGTTAGCCCCAAAGTGCTGACTCTCAACAACGCCAATGTTGAATACCCAGAAGCTTGTTGGATGTGAAGACGGTATTAGGCAAACAGAGGTAAGATAAGAAGCTAGATTTGAGGTACAAAAAAGCCTGCTACATGAGCAGGCTTTCGATTTTCATCATTAAGTTAAAGTATCAATAACTTAAGAGTTCAATCACCTAAATTACTTAGTTAGGTCATCGAAGAAGTTTTTCACGCCGCTGAAGAAACCTTCAGACTTAGGCTTGTGCTTACTTGCCGCTTCGCCGCCACATGTCTCTTCAAACTCACGTAGAAGTTCTTTCTGACGAGAGCTTAGCTTAACTGGTGTCTCAACCACTAGCTTAACGATAAGGTCACCCACACCGCCGCCACGAACGCCTTTCACGCCTTTGCCACGCATACGGAACATACGGCCCGTTTGTGTCTCTTCTGGCACCTTAAGGTTTACACGGCCATCGAGTGTAGGAACTTCAACTTCACCGCCTAGCGCAGCCATAGAGAAGCTTACTGGTACTTCGCAGTAAAGGTTGTTGCCGTCACGTTCAAAGATGTTGTGCTCTTTTACGTGAACTTGTACGTATAGGTCGCCAGCTGGAGCGCCTTGCTCTCCCGCTTCGCCTTCGCCAGATAGACGGATACGGTCGCCCGTGTCCACGCCAGCTGGGATCTTAACGTTAAGTGTTTTGGTCTTCTGCTTACGACCTTGACCATGACAAGAGTTACATGGGTCTTTAATGATCTTGCCTTTACCGTTACACGTTGGACACGTTTGTTGAACAGCAAAGAAGCCTTGACGCATTTGAACTTGGCCATGGCCATGACACGTACCACAGGTTTGAGCTGAAGAGCCTTTCTTCGCGCCACTACCGTCACAAGTGTCACACTCAACTAGCGTTGGTACTTCGATCTCTTTCGATACACCACGAACCGCTTCTTCTAGAGTCAGTTCCATGTTGTAGCGTAGGTCTGAACCACGTTGTGCACGTTGCTGACCGCCACCACGACGACCACCACCGAAGATATCGCCAAACACATCACCAAAGATGTCACCGAAATCGCCATGACCGCCGCCGAAGCCGCCGCCACCGCCCATACCGCCTTGTTCAAAGGCTGCGTGACCATATTGGTCGTAAGCGGCTTTCTTTTGAGAATCAGTAAGGATCTCGTACGCTACTTTTACTTCTTTAAACTTTTCTGCTGCGCTTTCATCACCCTGGTTACGGTCTGGGTGGAACTTCATTGCTAAGCGTTTGTACGCCTTTTTAATATCGCGCTCTGATGCATCACGGCTAACGCCTAATACTTCGTAAAAATCACGTTTTGACATGTTCTAAGTCACCAAATTTATTGCCACTACCAAATTACTTCTTTCAGTAGCTTGTGTATCAATCTAGATAAAGGTTCGAGATTCGAGATTCGA
>NZ_JAHGAN010000021.1:0-86866 GCF_030248625.1 Vibrio sp. D420a
GATATCCCGACTATTGAATCCGTGCCAAGCATCGCTCTTGCGGAAGCAGATTTAGCTGATGGCTCGTCACCAATTGTTGGTGCAGTAAGCCAAACCGAAACCATCTCGTTTACCAACCAAAGTGATGATGTTGAGAAGTTCCGATTAGAGCCGACAGAGTTCAATACAGACAATTCACTCAAGTCAGATGGTTTGATCATTGAGATCCGTGAAGAGCCAGCAGGGTCGGGTAGTTACATTGGTTTCACCACCAGCATCTTGAATGTAGAGACGACAGTATTCACCGTAGATTTCAGTAGCAGTACATTGGGTGAATATACCTTTACCTTATTGGAAGCTATCGATCACAGACCAATTCAGGGTAATAATGATCTGACATTCAACTTGCCGGTATACGCGGTTGATAGCGATGGCGATGACTCTCTAATGTCGCCGTTAGCTGTCACTATCACTGATGATATCCAATCATTAGTTGCTGGTTCTATGACCGCCAAAGAACCATCAACAGGCGTTGAAACATCTAATACCATTAATCTAATGCCAGATAGCAGTGCGGATGGCGGAACACTGACCAGCTTTAGCTATGATGGTGAGGCGCTACAAACACTGAATCAAAATGTGGCGGGGGAGCAGTCGTTTACTTATGACGAGGGCACACTGTTTGTCTCTATTGATGGCAGCATGCGCTTTGAGCCTGTATCCGATTTGGACCATTCAAGTGGCAACATTGTAAAAACTATTACAGTTAACTCAGTGGATGGTGATGGGGATATTGTTAGTACTTCCGTATCGGTGACGATTGAAGATGGTGATGCTCCAGTTATCGACCTTATCCCAGATGTTGCGCTAAATGAAGCGAGCTTGAGTGATGGATCTGCTTCAACAGGCACGCCAGTAGCCGAAACCAAAGTCATAACTTTCATTGAGGGCAGTGATGACGTTACGCACTTTAGAGTTGATACCGTCAATTTCAATACTTTGGGAGCTCTGAAGTCAAATGGCCTTGTCGTTGAAATCAAAGAACAACCAACGGATTCAGGCCACTATGTAGGCTTTGTTACTGACGCGTCAAATGTTGAGACCAATGTTTTCACGCTTGAGTTTTCAGACAGCAACATAGGTCAATACACTTTCACACTCTTGGAAGCGTTAGACCATGCAAATGCAAGCCTTGCCAATACTTTAGATTTCGATATTCCCGTGATAGCGGTTGACGCTGACAACACGGACTCCGCCTCGTCTTCTCTGAACGTGACAGTTACCGATGACTTGCAACAGACTCAAGACCGTACGTTAAGCATTGTTGAACCAGTGACAACGTCAGGCGCTGGTGGGCCACCGTCAACGGGTATTGTAGATGTGATGCCAACAGACAGTGCAGATGGCGCAACGGTCACTCAGTTTATGTACGGTACTGACGGACCGTTCGTCTTAGACCAAACGAACTTCACTGAACAAGAGTTTGCCGTTTCAGATGGGAAACTGTTCGTTAAGTTAGACGGTTCTGTGCGATTTGAGCCAGACCGAAATCTCGACCACTCTGGTGGTGATATCGTTCGCACCATTACTGTTACCACAAGTGACTTTGATAAAGATGTCGAAACAGCGACGGTGACGCTCACTATTACGGATGGTGTTGATCCTTTCATCAATATTGTGCCAGACGTTTACTTGTCAGAAGTGAACCTAACCGATGGCTCGATGCCAAGCTCGGGGCCAGTGAGTTCAACGCATACCATTACTTACACAGAAGGAAGTGACAATTTCAGCCATTTCAGTATCGATACCAATGAATTCAACTTTGGAGGTTTGCTGAAATCGAACGGCTTAGTCGTGGCATTGAAAGAGGATCCTGCGGATTCAGGAAATTACATCGGTTTCACCACTGACGGTTCAAATAATGAAACAGATGTCTTCACTATAAGCTTCGATAGTGTTAGCAAAGGTCAATTTACGATTACCTTGTTAGAGGCGGTCGATCATCTAAATGGCCTCAATTACAACGACCTGAACTTCCGTTTGCCTATCTATGCTGTTGATACGGATGATTCAGAGTCAGCACGACGCGATATTGTGGTAACGATTGAAGATGATATTCAGCAAATGCAGGATGGAATCTTAACGATTACTGAGCCAACTTCAGGCACACCTACAACGGCGACCGTTGATGTCATGCCATTGCCAAGTGCCGATGGTGCGACTATCACTGAATTTACCTACGACGGTGGGCTAGCAATTTCGCTCGATCAAATGGCTATTGGTGAACAAGAGTTTACCTTCACGGAAGGTTCTTTGTTTGTCACATTAGATGGTGATGTTCGATTTGAGCCAAACCGAAACTTAGATCACTCGGGTGGGAACATCGTTAAGAACATTGTTTTCACCTCTTCAGACTTTGATAACGATGTCTTTATGTCGAGTGTTCGATTGACGATCATTGATGGTGAAGACCCAGAGCTGAATGTGGTTCCTGGCGTCAATTTATTGGAAAGTAATCTATCCGATGGCTCTTCTCCAGACTCGAACTTGATTAGCGAGACCAATACCATCACAACAATTGCTAGTAGTGACGACATTGCGAAGATTATCGTCAATACCTCGCTGTTCAATGTTGGGGGTACTATCAAGTCAAATGGATTGGTCGTTGAACTTCGAGAAGACCCGGTAAATTCGGGAGATTATTTAGCGTTTACCACCGTGTCACCGGGCGTTGAAGTGCCTATTTTCACATTAACGTTTGATGATCTGATTCCAAGCAAATACACCTTCACACTTCTCGAACGTTTGGATCATCCAGATGGCGATGATAATAATGAGATTAGTTTTGACTTGACGGTTAGCGCTCAAGATACAGACGGTGATGTTTCTGATCCTAAACCGCTCGAAGTAATTATCGGTGATGATGTTCAGGTTATGCAGTCTGGAGATTTACTCGTTACTGAGCCTACATCTGGCACAGTGAGTAGCAATATTCTAGATACCATGACAGGTGATAGTGCCGACGGTTCAACCATTACTAAGTTTACTTATGATGGTGGTTCAGAGGTACTTCTAAACCAAAGCGATACTGGTGAACAGGAGTTTGTGTATCCAGAAGGAACATTATTCATTAAATTGAATGGCGACATTCGCTTTGAGCCAAATAGAAACTTAGATCATGAAAATGGCGACATCGTTAAGACGATCGTTGTGACATCGCAAGACCAAGATCTCGACATCGAAGACGCAACTGTCAGGTTAATAATTAGTGATGGTGCTCCACCGACGATTGACATCATTCCACCCGTGGGCTTGAGTGAAGTTAACTTAGCCGATGGCTCTTCACCAAGCTTACCTGTTAGCCAGACGGAACAGATAACGTTCACTGCTGGTAGTGACGATGTAAGCTACTTCCGCATTGAACCTACTGAGTTCAATATAGGTGGCGCTCTTAAATCGAACGGTTTGGCAATTCAGATAAAAGAAGATCCAGCTGATTCAGGGAATTATGTTGGCTTTACCAAAGATGCCCTCGACGTTGAAGTTGATATCTTTACGATTGATTTCTCTACCACCGTATTAGGACAGTACACCTTTACACTGCTGCAAGAGATCGATCATGCTGACGTGCAGGGTAATAATGACCAAGTATTCACACTGCCAGTTTACTCTGTTGATACCGATGAAACGGATTCAGCTATGAAGCCGCTCAGCGTGACGATTACCGATGACGTACCTGAAATTACAGATACAGGAGTTGGCAGTACCTTTATTGTTGATGAAGAAGATATAGGTAACCCAACGCAAGCGACAGGCTCTTTTGTTACGACTGAAGGTGCAGACCAGGTCGATGCTTACGAACTTCGCAATATAGCCGCTTTGGAAGCGATGCTTTCGTCTGGAAATGAAGGTATTGAGATCACCGAGATAGCAGGCACGGCTAATACAACGACTTACCAAGGTGCTACAGAGACATCGGGTACCCCAATCTTTACTCTAGCATTGACCAATGATGGTGATTACACCTTTACCTTGTTGGGGCCACTAAACCACGCCACCACACCTACAAATCTCGATACGCTGACTATACCTTTCGACGTGGTAGCGGTCGATCGAGATGGTGATGATTCGAATCAATACCGATTACCAATAGAAGTACTGGATGATGGTCCAACTATGACCGCCCCAACGGGAGAAACTGTCGTCGACGAAGATGATTTGGCGGGAATTGGTTCTGACCAAAGCGAAGATACCATCATAAATGGCTTGTTTACCATCGATGAAGGTGCTGATGGAGTCGTCCTCTATGAATTGGTAAACCCTGATGCCGTCTTATCTGGGCTCACCTCTGATGGAGAAAGCTTAGAGTGGCTTCCGGTCGTTGAGAGTGGCACGACATTTACCTACACAGCACAAACAGAGACAAGCAACGAAGCTGTGTTTGAGATTGTGTTTGATACGAGCGACAACAGCTATCAGTTTGAGTTGTTTAAACCGCTCAAACACCCAGATGCGGATACAGAAAACAGTATCCCACTTAACTTCTCTGTGGTCGCCGAAGATTTCGATGGTGATCAATCTAACGCTATCGCGCTTAACCTATCCGTGACGGATGATGTTCCTCTTGTGACGACTCAATCTATTACTCGTCTTGAAGGGCAGAATTATGGTGGCTCTAAAGTAAACATGTTTGCTGCTGCGACAGACACTGGTGCTGATGGGGCTGTGCTTACGCAAATAGAGGGTACTTCTGATGGCGACACTGGCATCGTATTCCGTAGAAGACCGAGTGACACAGAAAGTGATACCTATGATCTTAACTCAGGTCGTCAACAGATACGTGTTTATGAACAGGAGTATGATGCTGGCGGTAATGTTATAGACGAAAGAGAGTTAGGGCGCTTGCGTATCAACTCTAACGGTGAAGTTGAGTTCAGAGCCAACGGCTATCTAGACCATGATGGTGATGAGATTAACTTCTCGATTAACGTAATAGCAACCGATGCGGATTTAGACACATCTGAAACCCCGTTAGATATCACTATTGTTGATCGCGACTCAACGGCTGTTTCATTGAAAGTCACCACTACTGAGGATATCGGTCGTGACCCTTCAATAGACTATGCCTCTGGTAGCGAGCCAATAGACCTAGAAAACACCTTTGATAATCAAGATGGTCTGTCTGATGCTCCCGCTCAAGTTGCCTTGCAAGTGAATTTGTACGATCAAGACAATACTGAGGCGATCGGGCAACTGAAGATCTTCGACAATACCAACCATAGAGGTACCTTCTACTACTTTGATGGCTCAGAGTATGTGAAGTTATCGGAAGATGGAGATGGCAATTTCATTCTGGATGGCGCAGATATTGTTCAGAGCTTCATGCCAGACCCTGATGATCCCACAGATCCAAAAGATATTATTGCTACCATCGACAACCTCTACTTTGTCCCTGACCGAAACTTTAGTACTGGTGAAAATGGCGTCAGAATCAATTATGAGTTGGAGATCGACAACAACGGTGCACCTGACCACACCGTAAGCTCTAACTTTAGAATTGAAATAGAAGCGGTGGCCGATGAAGCTGAGTGGGATGGTGTAAATAGCACGTTCACTTATCTCCCAGATACCGACAATATGGGCGCAGATATACCGGTAACGGAGGACGGAAATACTATCACCCTCAACCTTGAGGCGGACTCTCAAGATACTTCTCGTCCTGAAACACTGACATATCAACTTACGGTTGATGAGGGCGCTGGAAAATTCACTTTGTTGGATAGTTCAGGTAACCCGATAGGGCCTGATGGAGGTCCCTATGTTATTGACGCGGCGGACATTAATAGCACAGTCGTCGACCCGATTGATAACTTTTCAGGCACCATTAGTTTCAAAGTTGTGGCTTTAACAGAAGAAACTCGTAATCCATTCCTCGATAGCGATAACAGTGGTACTAACAGTAAACAGTTTGCTACTTCTGAAGAGCGAACAATCGTCATTGATGTGCTTCCAGATGCCGATTTGGGCACCTTAACCGTGAATCGTAAAACCATTAATGAAGATAATATTCTCGACCCAGATGTCGTAGGAGATCCAAGCAATAGAGTTCCGTTGACACTGGACCAAGTAATTACGATGACCACATCAGCCGACTCAGACAGTTCGGAAACCTTGTATGTGCGAATCAACAATATCACTGAAGGCGCCGAGCTTTACGAGTTAGGAACCAACAACGTTATCCCAACAGTGACAATTGACGGCATCGATTATCAAGAAATTCTTTACTCTGAATTAGCTAATGTAGAGGTTATTCCTAAAGAGCACAGTAACGAAGACTTTACCTTTGATGTTCTAGGTGTAGTTAAAGATGAAGCGTCCCTCTCAACTGGTACTGTAGTCGATGAAGTTACGTTTGGTCCAAAGACCGTCAATATCGAAGTTATTGGTGTTGCGGATGTACCATTCGGCGGTACTAACGGCACTGATTGGGAAGAGTTTACCGATGGTGGTGTGAGTGGGGTACAAACGACAATCCAAGAGAGCCAGAACGGAGACAGCTTCGCAGTTCTTGACTTTACGGTGCTGTCTGGTGAGCGAAGACCTGATGATCCAGCTGATGCTCCTCTTGCAGGTGATGGTTCAGAATCAATAACTGTCGTGTTATCAGGTATCCCTGAAGGTGTGGTCATCGAAGACGGTGATGGCACGGTAATAGACCTCAACTTCGTTGGTTATGAAGAAGATGGTAGTGGTAACCCTGATCTTGATAAGCCTATCTATGAAGCGAATATCACTGAAGCTGGCGTAACGTCAGGTATCATTATTCGACCTGTCGACTCATCGACCGAGAATATTCATATTCAAGGGCGAATCGTCGTTACAGAGAATGACGGCCATACCTTAACATTCGACCAAGAAGTTCGAGTTCTCGTCAAACCAAGGATCGACACCTCTGCGACTTACAGTAACATTACTTCCGGAGACGAAGATACAGCCATCAATATCGACTGGCATCCTCAAGGTGCAAATTATATTGATGACGATGAGCATTTTACTTCCATCACGATTAATGGAATACCTGCAGGTGTTATCGCGGCCGTTAATGGTGATGTTACCGTTGATGACAGCGTTGCCGGTACATTGGTCATTACCCCGAAAGACGCATCCCAAACTCCAGAGCAGTTTACCCAGATTGCTTTAGTCAACAACTTCATCCAACTAACGCCTCCGGAAAATTCCAGTGAAGACTTTACCATCACTACAATTCTGGAAGTTGAAGAGCGAGATTTCGAATATACGCCGAGCGGCTTGTTGGACGAAGATGGTGGTTTTATCGAGGCCAATCCACCGATTGCAGGCACAATCACAGTGCAAGTTATACCTGTTGTAGAACCAACAGATGCTGATAATTTGATTGTATTTTCCAATGAAGATGGCAGTGGGGAACTGACAACGATTACCTCTGATACTGCGGGGGTTATTAAATTCACAACCAATAGCGATAACCTAGCAACCAGTGGCGAGTACGTTATTCATTATAAAGAGGAAGATGTGTCTCCCGAGTTTGCTATCAATGAAGTCGTTAACGAAGTCGTCATTCAGTTGACGACTACGACTGATGGCACATTGCCAGAAGAGGTATTGAGTCAATTGCTCGTGACTGGCGCGGTCTATGAAGGTGACGGCCGCTGGGTGGTAACAGACGAAGATGCATTTGCGATTAGCGCCCCTGAAGGTCTAGATCTAACTGCACCATATGATGATGGTGTAGATACCAACACCAGTAGCATCAAAATGACGGTCTTTACTCAAGTTGAAGATTTAGGGGATGAAGCGGGTGATCAGAACTCAGCGATTGTTCAGAGACAAGGTGAGATAACATTAACCTTCCCTGAAGAAATTGCAGGTGGTGGTGAAATCGCTGCTGATATTGCTGCGACTCCAAATCAAACAATCGACGCGGTTGAAGACACTCAGCTTATGCTCGGTGATGCTCTTGAAAGTATCATTAGCTTCAGCGGTGGCGATGCCTTTAATGACCAAATTACCATCGTTATTGATGATACCGTGGTTGTTAACCCTGGAGACCCTGACGAAACAACCATAAATATAAGCATTGGCGGCAGTGGTGAGATTGACTTCGTTAACGGCGAGTATGTATATCAGTCCACTTTGGTACAAGGAGTAACGCCAGACTTCTCTGATTTGGTATTGAATTTACCTGCAAATTATTCAGGTGACTTTGACTTGCCATTTACGGTGATCACCAAAGACCTGATATCGGGTGATGAGAAGGTACTTGATACTAGCGCCATCATTAAAGTCTCTGCGGTAACCGATGTAGCGCCAAGTATTTCTGTCGATATTACGGGTTCTTTGGATGATTCGTTGAATCCAGTCGATATCGATGGTCAACCGGGCGCTGAAGCTGTGGGTTATGAAGACACCTATATTGTGCTTGATTTCTCTGGCTCGGTTGCAGACCAAGTCAATGGTGTTGAAGGCGGTGATGAGCGTTTCACTGATATCACTTTAACGTTAACTGACACCAGTAATGGTGAATTCTACAGTGATACTGGAACGCCATTGGGTACATCCATATCCTTCACCGAAAGTGAAATTGAAAACGGTGCCTTGTCGGGCGTGTTGTTTAGACCGAAAGAAAACTTCCCGACTTATGATGATGTGAATGGTGTTGATGTCAGCACTGTGAGCGTTACTGTGAGTGGGAACATTTTAGATACGGCGACGTTCAATGAAGGTGGTTCTAGCACAACAGAAGATGCAACAAGCGAGTCTTTCTCAACGGTAGTGAGTTTCGATGTTGTTCCTGTTGTGGACGATGTTCAAATTACAGGACCGGGCAGTGACCCTGATATCATCGAAATCACAGGTACCGAAGATCAGGAGATATCACTTGCTGGCTCAAGTCCTGTGTCGATTGCATTGACTGACCTAGATGGTTCGGAAGAGTTTGTCTCTATCAAGTTCACCGATGTGCCAGATGGTTTCCAGTTTAGAGTAGATAACTCTTCTGACTTTACTGTTAAGAATAATGGTGGAGGCGTGTGGAGTGTCCAACTACCATCAAGTGTGTCGAATTCCTTTGATTTGAGTGAAATATCTGTGCTGCCACCGAAAGACTTCAGTGGTACTTTCGAGTTTGGCGTCGAGGTGTTTACCCAAGAGTCCCTTCTTGGTGTACCAACCAACGCAGGAACATTACCAAGCTTCTTAGTTCATGTTGTTCCAGAGGGTGATGATATCGATACTAACCCGACTGATTCCATATCAGGCGTGGAAGGTGAGAATATCGATATTGAAATTAACGCGACCGTTTTGGATAACGCACTTTCGGCTACAGGCAGTGGGACTTATACAGAGAACGATCACGAGACAATTCGAGTCGTCGTCAGCAATGTCCCTTCAGATGCTTCAATTTTGTATCCAGATGGAACAACGTTAGGCACTTATGATGCGGGCACCGATACTTGGACACTAGATGTAGATGCAACCTCACTCGATAAGATTGTATTTAACTCCGGGGAACATAATTCCGACACTGGTAACGCGCTTGGTATTGATACTCCGTTGTCTATTTCTGTGCGCTCAGTAGATACCGATGCCGACAATACTGAGTATTTAGGTCCAGAAACCACGTTCGATGTGGATTTGGTGATTGATCCAATCAATGACCAACCAACCTTCGTCAACATTGAAAATTTAGAGACTCCAGAAGATACGTCTATAGCCTTAAGTGATGTGTCGGGCTTCAAAATTGAGGACCCAGACGCTGTCTATGATGATCCAAGTGCAATATATACATTAGATTTAGAGGTCGACCAAGGCATCTTGAGTTATACCTCTTCTACAGGGGTAACCGTAGAGCCTGTATCCGGTACTGGAACTGAATTGACGCTTACGGGCACTTTGGCTGATATCAATGATGCTCTGGACAATGGTAGCGTTAGATTTGAACTTGGCGCTGATGAAAACTACCTAAATCAGGGCGGCGTTGCGACAGTCACTGCCACTGTTGATGATGGTGGTAACAATGGCGCACCGGGCCCGCTCACCAATGTAACCACATTTGAAATTAAGGTTACCGAGGTGAATGATGCTCCAGATGCAGTAGATGTTATAGATCTAGGTACGATTTCTGAAGGGGATCAGATAACTATCAAGGCGGAAGATATAATAGCTGTTTCAACTGATCCGGAAGGAGATCTACGAACAGTCACCGCACTGACTCTGGCATCAGGACAAGGTTTATTAGAGTATTTTGAAAACGTTAATGGTGATGACAATATGTCAATCACTGGGCCTTATTGGATATTTACTGCAAATGACGAATATGATGTGGTCAGCGGCGATATCAGTTTCTCATATACCATTCAGGATGACGGACAAACTAATGGCGTTGATGACTTCTTAACAGACAGTGGCACATTGAGCTTAACGGTAACGGGTGTTAATGATTCGCCTGTTATTAACGGTGACAATGTCACGTCAGTCATTGACGAAGATGTCGACCAGTTGATTAGCGGCATTACCGTCGCAGACCCAGACTATGTTGGTCTTCATGCGGGTGACTTCATGACGGTCACCTTAAGTGTCGATTTTGGTACTTTGTCGGTAACTCTTCCTGGAACAACGACAGTGACAGTCAGTGGGCAAGGTACAAGTTCAATTATGCTGGAAGGGATACCTGCCGACATTAACGATATTCTCAACACACCAACCAACCCAGTCGGGGTGTTTGTGAATACGCAATACATTCCATCGAATAGTATTAACCTGCAGGTTGTAGCGGAAGACAGCGGCAACCCATCTGGCATTATCATCGAAACCCCACCAGAAGAGTTTACGATTCAGGTAACACCGGTCGCGAATACACCGAGTTTGTCTATCGACCCTGCAATGAACTATGTTCGCAACATTACCGCAAGCCAAACGGCGAGCGCGAGTGGTATTCCTTTGGTTGGTATTGTAGCGGCGTTGGCTGACATCAATGAGATCCTGACTCTGAATATCAAAGATGTACCGGCGGGTGCCTCTGTGATTAGTAGTGCCGGTACCGTCGCACTCAATGGTGGTGTCTGGGTAGCATCCGCTGATGCGATTGACAGCCTAAAAATTGTCGACCTTCCTGAAGACGCAACACCATACACTATCAAGCTGGAGGCAGTTTCTTCGGAGCTAGACGACATGAATATGGTGATCTCTCCTGGGGCAACATCCTCAGAGATAGACCTCAATCTGACGATTGTCGCGGATGCAACTGACATCGATTTAAGTGCGACAGCGGATGATGTCCAGCTACTTGGCGATGGCGGTAATGCGGTTCTTGAAGCGGGGAGTGGTGATGATCTTATCGAGGGAGGTAGTGGTAACGATGAGCTGATTGGCGGTGATGGCAATGATACCTTAATCGGTGGTGATGGTTTCGACATCCTCACCGGTGGCGATGGTATGGACTCGTTCGTTTGGCTCAATATTCAAGATGGAGTTGAGGACACGATTACCGACTTTGATTTATCGGAAGGGGATAACATAGATCTGAGAGAAGTGTTGCCTGAGCTTCAAAACACTACGCTAGATATGGCAGTACTGCTGCAACAGATAGATGCAAAAGTTGTAGACGTTAATAATATAGAGCTAACGATAAATCCAGATGGTATGGGCACTACACAACAAGTGATCGTGGTGGAGGATCTTGCTCCGCAACTGACACTCGCCAGTACCATGCCTGATGACATCTTAGATGCGCTAGTACAGCAGAACGTGATTATTCATGGCTAAAGGCCAACCTTTATAGGAGAAACGCCGACTCAATTGAGTCGGCGTTTTAATTGTTGAGATAGGAGAAGAGACTAGATAGTGGGTGAGGCTATTTTAAAGAGTTCTTCTGTAATAGCTCATCTTCAACACCCTTTAGCTTCATCTCATCCATAATGAAGTTGACTGTGTTCAGTAGGCGCTGCTCGCCTTTTGGAATTAAGTAACCGAATTGGCTATTAGTAAATGGTGTCTCACAACGCGCGGCTTCTAAGCGCTCATCGGTGACTTGATAGAACAAACCTTCTGGTGTTTCTGTCACCATCACATCGACTTTGCCTGTCGCGACCGCTTTCGGTACATCGAGATTGTTCTCATAACGAGTACAGCTTGCCTGTTGCAGGTGTTTATCTGCGAACGCTTCGTTGGTTCCACCAATGTTGACGCCAACTTTGACCGAAGGTTGATTAACTTTGTCTATAGTATTGAATTTCTCGGCAGTACCTTTGGCGACCAGAAAGCACTTACCAAAAGTCATGTAACCTTGGGTTTGTTCTGCAGCAAGTTGACGTTGCATCTTACGAGTGATGCCACCCATTGCGATATCGTACTTATCTTCTTCTAAGTCTGTGAGCAGATCTTTCCAAGTTGTGCGAACTAGTTTGAGCTCAACACCCAGTTGTTCCGCTATGTGTTGGGCGACGTCAATGTCGTAGCCTGAATAGCTTTTTCCATCGAAGTATGAGAAAGGTTTGTAGTCACCTGTCGTGCCCACTCTTAGCGTACCTGACTCTTGGATATCTTCCAACTGGTCAGCCGCTGCTGTTCCACTCACAGCAAGAACGATTGAAGCGAGTAATAAAGAGATCTTTTTCATTGTTATTGTCTGTTGTGTTTGGTGTGAGAATTAAAACTAACAGAAAGAGAAGAAGAAAGAGATCAAACCAACGCGTAATTAGACTTTATTGCCAAAAGTAGCAATTAGTCTGACTATTAACTGACATATTGTCTGATTTATACCCCATGATAAGCCTAATACGTCTAGCTGATCACAGATTCTAACTCAAGGTCATTGCACAATAGGCTCTGCACCAATATAATATAATCATACAATAACACATTACTTGAGTTTAGGAGTTAGTTATGACAAAACCTGTCATTGGTTTCATTGGCCTTGGTCTTATGGGCGGCAACATGGTTGAGAACCTACAAAAACGTGGTTATGAGCTAAACGTTATGGATCTTAACAAAGAAGCGGTTGCAGCTTGTGTAGCTCGTGGTGCAAAAGAAGCAACTTCTGGCAAAGAACTTGCAGAAAACAGCGACATCGTAATGCTATGTCTTACAACGTCTGCTGTTGTAGAAAAAGTGGTATACGGTGATGAAGGTATCCTAGCGGGTATCAAAGAAGGTGCAACACTGATTGACTTCGGTACTTCTATCCCAGCTTCAACGCGTAAGATTGGCGAAGACCTTGCAGCGAAAGGCGCTGGTATGATTGATGCACCTCTAGGTCGTACACCAGCTCACGCGAAAGACGGCCTACTAAACATCATGGCTGCGGGCGACATCGAAACATTCGACAAAGTTAAACCTGTTCTTGATGAGCAAGGCGAAAACGTATTCCACCTAGGTGCTCTAGGTTCAGGTCACGTAACTAAGCTTGTAAATAACTTCATGGGTATGACGACTGTAGCAACAATGTCTCAAGCATTCGCTGTTGCAAAACTGGCTGGCGTTGATGGTCAACAACTGTTCGACATCATGTCTGCAGGTCCATCTAACTCTCCATTCATGCAGTTCTGTAAGTTCTACGCAGTAGATGGCGAAGAGAAGCTAGGTTTCTCTGTAGCAAACGCGAACAAAGATCTTGGCTACTTCCTAGAAATGGTTTCAGACCTAGGTACAGAGTCTCTAATTGCTGAAGGTACGTCTAAGAGCCTACAAGCTGCAGTTGATGCAGGTCTAGGTCAAAACGACGTTCCAGTACTATTTGACTACTTCACTAAGCTAGAGAAGTAATACAAATAAGCCCTGCTCATGAGAATTTTTCTTCCTTTTCTCTCATGAGTAGGGATGTTTATTTGTCTGATTTATTTGTCAGTAAGCACCCTCTCAAAGTATGTATTTACGTGCTTTATTTATCTTCGTATTACCGCCTTCAATTGCTTCATCTCTTAGCACTAATTCGAGTACCAGCCCGATTTCATAACCCTTAAAGATCTTAAAAACCATGAATTTATCCGTGTCTGATCTACGGAGACGGAAACTCCATGTTACTCTTAAGCCATAATAGAGTTAGAAACAGAAAGTTCTCACTCGTGAATATCGGTTTAAGAGAGGTAGACATGAAAGTGTCTAAGAAGGAACGCAGAATCATTGGTAATGCGCTCGATGAGTGGCAATCCCAAGGTGTTTTAACACAAGAAGAGCATGACAAGCTGACGAGCACCTTCGAGGTGTCGGCTTTCGATTGGACTCAGATTGCTCGTTACTCGTTCACTATTGCGGTGACGTGCGTTGTATTGGCAACCTTATCCTTTGTGTTTGATGAGTGGTTGATAGAGCTGTTCCAAAGCATCTTCACTGCGCCAGAACTAGCAAAGAGTCTGTTCTTCTTAGCGGGAGCTGTTGGCTTTTACGTGTTCGGTATTCGCAGAAAGAAACTCTACCCAAGTAAAGTCTTGGCCAATGAGGCGCTGTTCGTTCTCGGAATGATAAGCACCGCGCTGTCGATCTTTTTCCTTGGAAAGGTCATAGAGACAGAGAACCTAGCACCACTGATTCTACTAGCCTCAGCGATTTATGGATTGATTGGGCTCTGGCTGCCTTCGCAAACGGTTTGGATATTCGCCCTGATGACGTTAGGTGCGTGGTTTGGTTTCCATTCCTATCAGGTGCAGAGTGATGGCTACTATCTAGGTATGAATTACCCGCTGCGCTTTGCATTGTTTGGTGGGCTTTTGCTGGTGGCGAGCCTCTACGTTTTACCAAGGATCAGGGCAGCGATGGAATTTGAAAGTGTGACCAAGTTTGTTGGCTTGCTCTATTTCTTCTTCTCCCTTTGGCTGCTCTCGATATTCGGAAACCATGCTGATTTCAGTATTTGGTTGGATATAGAGCAGATCTCGATTCTGTATTGGTCGGTGCTACTTTTGGTGGTTTCGCTTGCGGGACTCTATCTCGGATTGAAGCACCATGATGATATGACTAAAGGTGTCGCTTTGGTGTTCATCTTCTTGAACCTTTATAGCCGTTTCTTTGAGTACCTTTGGGAAGGTATGCACAAAGCCTTGTTCTTTGCGATTCTCGCGGTGAGCTTTTGGCTGTTGGGGACGAAAGCAGAGAAGATTTACCAGTTAAAGCTACCTAAGGCTTGATGCGCTAGAAAAACATGTCAGACAATATTAACAATTGATATTAATTATCATTAACTTTATCATCTGGGAGATTTCTTGATTAAGGTAAATATCCGCCTTTCTTGACTGTGTTACCTTGATGAATGTGACTCTCTATTAGAGAAAGCAAGAGCCTCGAATCCACGGAGGCTCTTTTTTTAACCTCAACTCACAACTGTTCCGAGTTAAACCCTAATGAATCTGACTCATAAAGATTACTTTAAGATTGCTTTTCCCTTTATTGTCTCGACTGTTACGCAACCTTTACTCGGTGCGGTAGATACTGCCGTTATTGGCAAACTCGGTGTCGCTGAGCTGATTGGTGGCGTCGCAATCGGCACCGTCATCATGAACACCTTATATTGGTTGTTCGGTTTTTTCCGTGTCAGTACAACGGGCCAGAGTGCTATTGCGCTTGGCAGAAACAGTCACTCAGAACAGGCGAGTAGTCTGTTTCGCCCATTTGTACTGGCTTTGTGTGTTGGATTAGTTTTCATT
The DNA here is from genome assembly GCF_030248625.1 of Vibrio sp. D420a. NCBI lineage: Bacteria > Pseudomonadati > Pseudomonadota > Gammaproteobacteria > Vibrionales > Vibrionaceae > Vibrio > Vibrio sp. D420a. The sequence goes on from NZ_JAHGAN010000021.1 coordinate 15,654, forward strand.
GCTCTGCAATCACTCATATGGATGGGAGCCGAGTGGATCATCTCGCCAGACGCTCAAGTTGGGCAAAACGCCAAGATCTATTTTGACATCATGATTTACGGCGCTCCGTTTGTATTGTTGAACTACACCATAATCGGTTGGTTAATGGGGCAGGCCAAAGCCAAAGAAACTCTGTTCACGCAAGTGTTTGGTAACGTACTCAATATCGTCTTGGATATAGTATTCGTACTCTATTTTGATATGGGGATAGCAGGCGTCGCAGTTGCTACTTTGATTGCGCAGGTTACTACCTTTGCTATCGGTGTTGGCTTTGTTCTTAAGACATGTAAATTTTCGCTGTTCGAGCATCTATCTACAGCCAAAATGTCCAAGAAAGATCTGAAAGTGATCATGTCTTCGAATATGGATCTGTTGCTACGTACGATTTGTATTTTGGTTTTCTTCAATATGATGGCGCGCGTTGGTTCTCAGCTTGGTCCAGACGTGTTAGCAACGAATGCGATATTGATGCAAGTGACTTTCATCGTTAGCTATATGTTTGACGGTGTTGCTAATGCCTCGAGTGTGTTTGCTGGTAAAGCGGTAGGGCAGAAAAATCCGAAGTTGCTTGATAGTGTGATTAAGTTAAACACTCAGTGGACGACGGCATTTATTGTAGTACTGACGCTTTTAACTCTGGTGTTTAAAGAGCAAATCGTCATGCTATTCACCACGCTACCGGAACTGAACACCCTGTATCTTGAAATGAGCCCTTGGTTACTTGTATTCCAACTGGTGGCGGGATACGGGTTGACTTTCTATGGTATTTTCACCGGGACAGGTACGACGAAACCGGTAAGGAACTCAAGCTTTATAACGCTGCTGGTGTTTTTAGTGGTTCAGCTTTTAGCTGTGCCACAGTGGGGAAATCATGGTTTATGGCTAGCCTTTACGCTCTTTTATGTTGGACGTTTTGTTTTCCTATATCCATCTATCCAGCAAGTGCGAGAAAAGTGTTTATAGCTTCATATTTATAAATCAAACATGTTTATCTCATAGTATTGAAATTCCCAACTAATTAAGGGCAGGTGAGCTTGCCCTTTATTCTCGAAAACCAAAAAACAGTCAGATTTAACCCTTACGGGATGTTTTCTCAGCCAAACCCGCATGATAGTATTGTTATGTTATACTATTACAAGCCAAGCTGTCGTGAACACACAACCAATACTCGCTGTAAATCAACTTCAAATCTCAGATTCTCATCAGTCTCTTTTCCGCAATATCTCTTTTACTCTTGCAGAGGGTGAAGTGCTTGCCGTTATGGGACCGTCTGGGATTGGTAAGTCTATGCTGTCCAAAGCTGTTGCTGGTTTCTTACCTAAAGATGTCTATGCTCATGGAGAGGTCTTTATCAATGGTAAGGAAGTCAGCACGCAAGCGATGCTGCAAAGAGAAGCGGCTCAAAGACCTGCGGTGATTTTTCAAGACGCGTTACAAGCTCTGAACCCATTGGCTTCAGTCGAGCAACAGCTTAGTTTAGCCTTAACGGGCAATAAAACGCGTCTCAACTCGACTCACAGAGCAACCGTATTCACACTGCTTGACCAACTTGGCTTTACTGACGCTGACATGGCTTTAAAGCAGTATCCAAGTCAGTTATCTGGTGGTCAAAGACAACGTATATGTATAGCCATTGCTCTGCTTGGTCGAGCGAATCTGCTTATTGCTGATGAGCCAACCAGTGCGCTTGACCCGATTACCGAGTCAGAGATCCTTACTCTATTTAGAAATAGCATTCAGCAAAGAAACATTGGCGGAATGTTGATTACTCACGACTTATCTGCAGCGCTCGCTTGCGACAAGCTGTTGGTGATTGCTGAGGGTACTATGGTGGCTTACGGTACTCCGAAAGAGGCGATTACCTCAAGCAATCACGAGTTCTGTCAGCAACTGGCTCAACTACTTCCGTAGTTCAGAGTCGGAGTCCCTTTATGCACAATCATAATCAACCTATGTCCGCACAAGTTCGTTTTGAAAATGTGAACGTCCATTATTACTCGAAGCCTGCTTGGCTTGGAGGAAAGCCATTCAAAGCGCTCGATCAACTTGATCTAAATATCGAAACTCAGAACTTGGCGATTGTCGGGCCATCAGGCGCCGGTAAGTCTACTTTGATTGAGCTGCTTTTCAGTTTACGCCGACCTACGTCGGGTGAGGTGTATATCTGTGGGCAACCGCTCTCATCAAGTTCAGAGAAACAGCGCAGAGCATTATGCCAGCATATCCAGCTTATTCCACAAGAGCCGCAATCGAGCTTGAACCCTTACTACACAGTGGAACAGTTGTTATTGGAGCCACTTATCAGCATGGGGCTTACTGATAATAAAGAGCAAAAAATTGAAAAGGCACTCAGAGATGTTGGACTTAACGAGCCACTATTAGCTCGTCCATCAAGACAGCTCTCCGTTGGCCAAGCACAGAGAGTCGCAATTGCTCGCGCTTTGATTGTAGAGCCTTGTGTGCTGGTGGCTGATGAGCCCACCAGTAGCTTAGATCCAGTGAGTCGACAGCAGGTCCTAGACTTGTTTGTATCCATCCAGCAGCGACGCCAAATGCGACTGATCTTGGTGACTCACGACTTGAATGCAGCCGAAGCGTTGTGTGATGAGATCTTAGTGCTCGACAAAGGCAAAGTCGCTGAATACGGCGATGCTAAGCAAGTGATGAAACAACCCGAACATATGACCACTCGAGCTTTATTGAGTGCGCAAAAAACGAATCATGAATACACAAAAACCATTGGAGAGGTCTCGTATGCACCTTAATACGCCAAAGTTAGCAGTAGCGCTAGCTCTAAGCACATTGCTAACAGGTTGTTTCGATTCTGAAGAGAAGAAACAAGACGCTGAACAGACGGCGACACCTGTTGCTAAATCATCAGAAATTCGTGTTGCGATGATGCAACCGCCAAGAACAGGCCTTTCGCCTCTATCTGACGACGCATTCAAGCTGTCTCGTTGGAGCACGGCTGAAACATTGGTAAACCTAAGTGACCAATCGGTGGCGGAACCTATGCTAGCAACCGAGTGGGAACAAGTTGACCCAATGACTTGGACTTTCAACGTACGTGAAGGCGTTAAGTTCCATGACGGCTCAGATCTTAACGCTGCGGTTGTTGTTAACTCACTTCAAAAAGCGCTAGATGCAGCGCCGAAGCCACGTATCCTTGATGGTATTGAATGGCAAGTTGAGGCGATTGGTGATTTTAAGGTTCAGATAAAAACAACGTTTAATGATCCACTTCTGCCAAGCCGTCTATCAAGCCCACAGCTTTCTATTCTATCGACAGCTGCTTACCAAGAAGATGGCCGTGTGAACTCGATTAAAGCGGGTACTGGTCCATTTATCCTGACAGAAATCAACGGTACAACGAGCGCGAGACTGACACGCTTTGATGGTTACTGGGGTGAGAAAGCAAAAGTTGAAAACATCTTGGCGGAATACGTGCCTAACGGCTTCGCACGTGCAGCGGCTCTGCGTACTGGTGAAGCTGACGTAGTAGAAGCGGTTCCGGTTTCTCAAATCGCAATGATGGATCAATCTCAACTACATGAAGTTGCGATGCCTCGTACAAACACACTATATCTAAATAATCAGTCTGAAGTGTTTAGCCAATTTGCTCTGCGTAAAGCGGCAGGTCAAGCAGTGAATCGCGAGCAAATCATTGAAACGGTTTACGAAAACCATGCTGATCTTGCTAAAGGTCTTTTAGGGCCAGCATTGGCTTGGGCACAACCAGTACGTGATAAGAATCCACGTATGGAAACAATGGAAATTCGTCAAGCTAACGGTGAGAAGATCACTATTGGTACCTTTACCGACCGTGCTGAACTGCCGGAAGTAGCAGTACTTCTAAAGCAGCAACTAGAAGCGGCAGGTTTTGTGGTTGAGCTAGACGTTCGTGAATATGCTCAAATTGAAAACGACGCACTTGCAGGTAAGTTTGATGCCTTCATTCTATCGCGTGCGACCGTTCTAGATTCGGGTGACCCAGTTGCTTACATGCAGAGTGACTTTAGCTGTGACGGTTCATTTAACTTAGGTCAGTTCTGTTCTGAAGAAGTGGATGCGGCACTAGATCATGCTGACCGTCAACCTCTAGGTGAACTGCGTCAACAAGCTATCATTGAAGCTGAGAACTTGATTCTGGGTCAATACGCTGCGATTCCTCTATTGCACGAGCGTGTGATTCAAGGCGAAAGCGACAAAGTGAAAAATGCACAGCGTGATCCACGTGAACGTCGTCTTATCGACCAGTTTACTGAGGTGAACTAACGCAATGTCACTTGTTGCCAACATGCGCCTCAATTGGGGCGCTTGTATGCCATGGCTTTCACGCTTAGCTTCTCTGAGCGTGGTGGTGGTTTTAGTGGGTCTAATGCCCGATATAGCTGGGATTGACCCAAGTCAGGCGATCTTGCGTGCGCGAGCAGGTGCTCAGCAATTAATGACGGCTGAAGCACTGCAAGCGATTCGTGCTGACTTGCAGTTAGACCGTTCTGCTACAGAACGATTGTGGGACTGGTTGGTGCTGGCTGCGGAAGGCGATTTGGGTGTTTCTTGGGTAGATGGTTCGCCTGTTATGCAGAGTGTTCAATCTACGGCGAAAACGTCACTGTTTCTAATGGCTTGTGCACTGACTATGACGTTAGTGTTCTGCCTTATCAGTGTCTTGTTCACCATTCATCGTTGGCAACAAAACAAGCTTGATAATCAACACAACAGCTTAAGCTCTGTGTTGGTGTCGCTCCCTGAGTATGTGATTGCGTCATTACTTATCTTGGTATTCGCAATTTGGCTAGGTTGGTTTCCACCTTACGGTTGGACCAGCACCCAAAACCTCTGGTTACCGACACTAGCACTCGCTTTACCTGCAAGTGGTTTATTTAGCCGACTATTGAATGACAGCTTGATTCGAGTTCTTGGTGAACCTTGGGTTATCACTTGGCTTTCGGCAAACATCAGCAAATTTCAGATCTTGAGATTTGCCTTGTGGCGAGCACTGAGCAATCTTATCCCGCAACTTGCCATGATTGTGATTGGTTTGACTGGCGGTGCGGTGGCAGTCGAGCAGATCTTTTCTATTCCCGGTATTGGTCGCTTGATTCTGGGCGCGGCTAAGTCGCAAGACCTTCCACTGCTTCAAGGTGGTCTGTTGGTATTGCTAGCATTCTCGATCCTGATCAGTAGCATCAGCATCATGATCCAGCGTGCTTTGCTCGGGCACAGTGCGACCAGCGGAAAGTTGATCAGCAGTCACAGCACGTTTCGCTTCACCCAGAGCCGCACAAAAAGAAATGCCAGCTTAACGATCTTTACTCTGCTTATTGGTTGTGCTGTGTGGGCGCTTGTCCGTGACCCTTACCTCATCCAATTTCCTCGATTAGCCTCACCGAGTCTTGCAGCCCCTTTTGGTGCTGATGCGGTAGGTCGAGATCTGCTTGCGAGAGTGGGAGGAGGGATGTTCTCAACCATGAAAATGGGAATACTGGCGACCTTCCTAAGCCTGGTGATCGGCTTATTGCTTGGATTTGTGACTCGTTACAGCCAAGGCCTTATCGAGATCACCAAAGCGGTGCCTTATATCGTGGCAGGTCTTTTGGTTGCTGGCTTAACTAGGATGAACCCGAACAGTGCCTTGATTGCCATCGTGTTAGTGTCTTGGGCACCTTTGGCTGCGCACTGTTCAAGCTTGGTGTTAGAAGCAAAGGCTCAGCCGTATACGCATTTGGCTCCTGTTTGGGGAACCAGTCGTCTACGTGTTTTGCGGTATTACTTGCTCCCTTATGTTCTGCCACCACTGATAAGGCATGCATTGTTAAGACTGCCCGTTATTACGTTGAGTTTAACGTCTTTGAGCTTTATCGGTTTGGGAGCGAAGCCACCGGAACCAGAATGGGGCTTGCTGATTGCCGAGAATCTACCGTACATCGAGCGTTCTGCGATTGGTGTTATCGCGCCAATTGCTGGCCTTGTCATGCTCTCTGTTGCGATCAACTTGTTGTTTGATGATTAGGTTTGATAGCGACTTGTTTGATGAAAAGCGGCCCATGGTAAGCACGGCACAATGACTAAAGAAAAAGCCTCTTGATTCTATATGACAAGAGGCTTTTCTATTTGTGACGAATTTTAGGGTGAGACACCTGGTACTCACTGCTTACTCTGCGTTGACCAATATTAGACCTTGGTATCCTGCAATTTGAACTTCAGTTACCGGCTCTCCGAGGTTCCCACTAGCATCTACAGGTCTCATTTGCTTACCCAACTGAATCGTAATCAAAGGTTCTGAAAAATAACTCATACTTCGGCCATGAAAGTCGGTTCGATATAACACTAAACCTTTTTCAAACTGACGTGCGAGAACCATCTCTTCTGGTCCGCTATTGACGACTTGATTCTCCGATTGGTAAGCGAAGTAAGTATGGGTAGGCATCACATGAGCCATACCATTGGGTAAATCTTGATGAACTAACTCGGTCATCGCACTATCACCAACAATCGTGTAATCGGCAGCATAAGGCGTCGATGTTGATAGCATGAGTGGGATTGCATTGTGATTGATCGGGATTTCCCCTGAAGGCGCACCTATGTCCACCTTCAATAGCGAAGTAGGTTGGTAGGCAATGTTTTGAGCAATGCCACTGGTGTAGTAATTACCACTGGTGGTGTTATGACTCCCATACATATAGCTGCTATTCCACTGATTAAAGTAGCTGCGATCTGTGTGGTGATTGAGGTAGTAGATGGCAAGGGCAGAATACTGGTCTTGTTGCCAATTTTCTTGCGTATTCCCAAAATATTGAACTCGACCATATCGTGTCGTAGCTTGGAAAATGACGCTACTACCAGACTGAGCTAACGCTGAGTTATCCCAGAATTTAGATATTCCCGCATACCCACTGAAGCCAGTAGTGGGGAAGAGGTAGTGCTCTCGAAGATAGAGAGAGCCTGCATCGATGAGATGAGATTGCCCATTTCGGCCATACAGATTTGCTGTCCCGATATTCAAACCAATAAGTGTACCGGGCTGATCGGTTGCAAGTCTGTTTAGGAACGACGAGAAGTGTTTTTTGTATAGAAAGTCTGCTTCGTCAGAGCCCGCTATTGCTTGTAGTTCGGTAATGTTACCTCCGGAATAAACGAAGAATTGATTACTGCCCAATAGCTTATTAGTGTCATCGTTGTAAGCCCCATTTAAGCCTTGTTCTACCCAATTTGTTGCGTAGTAAGCTGACATAGCCTCTTGATAGTCGTTGTTAGCTAAATTTGTTAATGCCCAAGATGAAGATTGATTCCACATGCGGCCGAAAGGGATAACCCGAGATTCCCAGCGAAAACGTGCTGTTGCGTTTTTGTTTGTACGAGCCTTGTATTCAGAGTTTGATAGATAGTTGTCGTTATTGATGTCTGCTGAGTGATCAAAGCCTCTGATCTTTCTCCATCTCTCAATTGTTCGGCCATCTGGCGTCGTTTCTGCTGCGTTGGTGAGTTTCATCGTTGGGAAAGAGTTTTTGAGTTTTACTTCTTTTAGACGCGGCCTGTGCTCTGGCTCATTCCATCGAATGCGAACTACATAGAGTCGGCCACCATCACGAAGGTATTCAGAGCCAAAATACTGCCCACCGCCGTAACTGGCACCGCTACCATCGTGCGTGGTTGCACGCTTCCAATTATCCGGCATGTTCCAAATCACCGCCTGGTTCTTGGTCATGTTCAGAGTCTTATCTTTTTTGATCGAAATGGTTTGCCATTGGCTAGCTTGGCCGCGTTGGTCGACCGCATTGGGATACTCAATTGAAAAGCTTCCGCCGGTCGCAAATTGAGAGAATTTCAGCGTTAAGCGATCAAATGGTTCGGAGTGATAAATGTAGAGAGCACCATTGTTTGCAGAATGCTCAAAGACATCGGCATCCCATGGCGGTTTTTGGTATAACCAAAACCCAGCGTGCGATTGATCGACGGTGTATCCAACAATCATGGGCTTTCTATTGAGGGTGGTGTTCTCACCGTGGGTTGAATCAACCTCCGCAATCACAGTGTCTTCCGAGAAGTGTAGGAAGAAATCTTCGTAGTTTAGGGCGTTGGCTTCAGCGTAGTTTCTAAGTTCTTCTTCAACCCAACTTGAGTTGATCTCCAGTTTTTGGTTGTACATGTAACCCAATGTATTGCTGCGGGCGTTATCGGAGGGAGTACCATAAGAACCGAAAACAATATCACTATTGCTCAGCTCCCAATCAATTAGCTCTTGGACTGTCAGCTCAACACCATTGTGATTGGTTGTAGGTTCGTGTTGTCCTGGAAGGATAAAAGCGGTGCCTGCAGAAGGGAACTCAGTTGAAACCGCATTGAGTGAAATTGCCATCAGAGTGGCTGTCAACATAGTTTTAGTCATTCACACAATTCCAAATCCAAAAATTACAGCAAAAACGATACGTCAAATTGACAATAAAATTAGGAAAAAGTATTGGCGAAGAACAAATTATGATCAAGTTAAAAGGAGCCAAATATAAAAATGCTCGCTATAACTTAATGAATATCAGAGCTATTTATTTTTTTATTATATAGAGGAATTAAAGTGGAGATTCATTCAAAAGAGTTCATTTAATTCTCATTTTGAGAAAAAGATTAACGATAGATATTAACTATAAACCATATATGCTTTTTGTTTTATATTGTCTTGATTATTCGTTTGGTTGCTTATTATTGGCTGTAACAAAAACTTAATTTTTTAAGAAAAATAAAATTAGCTTCGTTTATTTTGAGTTTATAAAGCGAATCTATACTGCCCGCCATCAACTGAGTGCGAGGTCGTGTTTGACACGTAAGTGCAAGGGTTACTTTACCTCTTGTTGATTACTAATAAATTTGTAATCAGTCAGCATGCTTGCACCAGTGATTATTTAAACATCAAACAGACGAAGAGATAATTATGAAAACTTGGGTTTTAGCAGCGGTAGCAACACTCCTTTCAGGCACAACGATTGCGGCAGAGACATACATTCGTAACGGTAACGTTTATTCACACGAAGGAAAATGGAGTGCAGAAGCGGGTGTCGCAACAACGAGTGACCTATTTAAAGGGCAGAAGCACAGCGTAGTGCCACTTTTGAATTTTGGATATCACGGTGATGATTTCAACGCAGATCTTAACGAGATCAACTACCGTTTTATTGGTAACAACAGCGACTTTATCAATATGAACGTCTTTGTTGAAACCAGCGGTATGCACTACGAATCTGACGATGCCAAGATTCTTAAAGGAATGAATGATCGTGACCTTGGAATAGATTTCGGCCTTAACATGGATTTAGATTTCGGCTCCGACGTTGTTTCAGCCTTCTTCCAACACGACGTGACGGGCAAGTCTGAAGGTTTCAAAACTGGCTTGAAATATACAGCAATCGTTGAGCTAGACCAGTGGGTATTCGTGCCTTTCGCAAGCGTCGATTACAAAAGCGAAGACTTCGTTGACTACTATTTCGGTGTTACTCAAAAAGAGGTGGCAGCGAATCGTAAAGCCTATAAAGCGGATGGCACGTTCTCTTACAGCCTAGGTTATAAACTGGTGATGCCATTAACCGATAACTTAGAGTTAACTCAAACTTCAGCATACACTCGCTTGGGTTCTGATATTGCAGATTCTCCACTGGTCGATAGTGCTAATCAATGGTTAGTAGGCGCATCGGTCGCATACTACTTCTAATAATAAAACAACGTTAGGAACGTAATAGTTGGCTCCTATTCAGGGACGAATAGACTTCTCTATCTTTTTAGAATAAATGGTTACTGAGGACGATATGATTCGTTTTAATTACAACAGCAGAGTTTTTGAAATTTGCTTTGAAAACTATGTGATCAGCAGTGCTTACCAAGAGTTACGCAATGAGTTAGGTCATGTTTATGGCCATGAAGCATTATGTCGCATAAAAGAGAATGGTATTGAAGTTGCACCATGTAAGTTCTTTGAGTATTTGGAATCTCGTTCATTTGTTGAAATGGTAGAGTTGAATATGCTGATAGTGAATATGCATCTGAAAGGATTTAGATATTCAAGTATTTATGATTCAAGGTCTAAGCTATTTATTAATATGGTTCCGAGTTTTTTTAAAATTATTTATCAAAATGAAGAAGTGTTACAGAGTTTGGTTCGCGCTATTCTCATCGAAGACATTAAGCTTCATCAACTTGTCTTAGAAATAACAGAAAGCCCTTGTCCTATTGATGATTTAGTTGAATTTTACTTGGGTGTAGATAAGTTGAGGAGTAAAGGCATACTTATTGCGATTGACGACTTCGGTACGGGGTATTCAGACTTTTCAAGAGTGGCTGCAATTAAACCCCATTACGTCAAAGTTAGCCGTGAATTATTGCTTTATTCTCAGATATTTAAAAACAATGAACTTAGAAAACTGGCCGCGCTGTCTCAAACAGAGAATATCACCTTGGTTTATGAAGGCATCGAGTATTTAGAGCAGTACGAATTCGCCAAAAGCAATGGGGCAAGGCTGTATCAAGGGTACTTGCTGTCTAAACCTGTTCATCATGCTATCTCCCAGATTCCTTGTTACTTTTGATGTGATGCCTAAAAAAGTTGGGCTAGATGTGGTTCTTATCATGTTTTGACGTCTAATTTTTCACTTTTTATATATTCAAGGTCAATAGTGATCTCTAGTAACATTTGTCAATTTGATAGTGTGTAAAGCATTATAAAACCAGTAAAAAACATTACTCCCCACCCAGATAGAGGCTAAATATTAAACAGTGGTTTGATTATCTATTCTAGTTGAAAGAATTCTTATACTTCCACATAAGAAAATTACTCTCAATAAGCCAACTATTTTTCATTAGATTCATTGTAATTTAATAAATTTATGATAACTTCTCGCACCAAATTATAATAAAGCCACTAACTTATATTGACCTAATGGTTAATATAACCCTTCTATGTGGCCATCTTTTATTAGATAGTGAAACTGGCTATCAATTAGTCTCGTCGACTTGGTTTTTCTGTACCTGTATTTGAATAATTTTAGGAAGAACTATGAACATATTGATTGTCGAAGATAACATCCAACTTCTCAATGAGTTAGCCATGCAATTGGTCCACAAAGATATGCGTGTTCATAGAGCTGAGACAGGTGGAGAGGGCGATTATTGTCTTAATAATTTCCAGGTCGACTTAGTGATCTTGGATCTTGGCTTGCCTGACGGTGATGGCATTGAATGGCTTGAGAAGTGGCGTCGCAACGGGGTTACGGTTCCTGTATTGGTATTGACCGCTCGTGACAACTGGGCAGATAAAGTGGCGGGGCTGTCTGCTGGCGCTGACGATTATCTCGCTAAGCCTTTTGTATTTGAAGAACTTGTGGCCCGTGTTCAAGCGCTATATCGCCGCTCTTATGGCGTTGCTCAATCTACTGTCGATGTTGGTTTATTCTCCCTTGATATGGATGCCAAGAAGATCTCTGTTGGGCAATCTATTTTGGATTTAAGTGCTTATGAATACCGTTTGCTTAAGTGCCTATTGCTTAACGAAGATAAGGTCGTTTCAAAAGAGCGCTTGCGAGCTGAAGTTTATGGTGACGAGTTAACGGAAGATGGCAATGTTATTACCGTTTTATTGAGCCGTATTAGAAAGAAGATAGTTTCAATTACTAATGAAGACCCAATTACTACATTACGAAATCAAGGTTATAAACTGTGCAACATAAGGTGAGTGCTATGTTGAAGAGTTTAAAGCTTAGATACATAGTTGCTAGTGGGTGGGCTTTACTCACTCTTTCTTTTTTATATGGGCAAGCCAATTTAACGGTTTTTTATTCGAACTCTGATAAGTTTGTGAATATGTGGCTCTCGTCTGGTGGTGAATATCTAATAGACGACTTTGCCATTGATGAGCAGGGGCAGCTTCAATTGAATCGTCCAATTCCCAAACGTTTTCAAGGGCGGATCGAACAGCTCCTTGTGTTTGATGAAAATCACAAGCTGCTTTTTGAGACTAACCCACAAGACTCTCTTAGAGTTTATGTACAAAAAAAGTGGTTAAATCATGACCGCTTTGAAGAGTTCTCGATTGAGTCAGAGGACCTTAATTATTTTGTTGGCGTTAAGCACTATCAGAAGACTGATACTCTGCCTAGTTTAGTTTTCGTGACAATCAAAGAACATCATGCAATTGACCCCGTGTTCTTCAATGAAGTTGATCAAAACTTTGTTTATATCAAGGTGATATTTGCTCTACACATTTTGTTGATCATTCCTTTGATGTGGTGGTTCTCAAATTGGAGCTTGAAGCCAATAGACAAGATTAACAACCAACTTCTAGCACTTAAGCAAGATGAAATAGATAGATTAGACAATAGTACTGTTAAGGAACTTAAGCCTTTGGTTGAAAGCTTGAATGGTTTGATTCATTACGAGCGCCAACAAAAAGAGAAACAAAGACAGCTTCTCTCGGATTTGTCACATGGATTGAAAACACCACTATCGGTGTTACAAGGAGTTGCGCGGAGCCATTCATTAGGCATTCCGCTGCACGACAATAAGAAGATTGATTACGTGATAAATCAAGAAGTTAAAAACATGGTTGATCAAATCCAACATCGTTTGAAAGTTGCATCTAACGATCACAGTTCTGTTTTATCGGCACAAAGTCATCAGGTTTCTGAAATCGTCGATCAGTTAGTGTTTGGTATGAAAAAGATACATGCGACAAAGAACGTGACGTTTAAGTTGTGTGTCCCAGCAGATGTCGTGTTTGTCGGCCAGCGTAATGATTTGATGGAGGTGGTGGGCAATCTTCTCGATAACGCATGTAAATATGGTAATGGTGAAGTTCATGTTTCCGCTTACATCAAGAGCTCAAAGTGTCTTTACGTGGTTGTTGAGGACAATGGAGAAGGTGTACCAGACGCGTTAAAAGAGAAGTTAGGCGATCGTGGAATGCGATTAGACAGTCGAGTTCAAGGCTACGGGCTCGGAATTAACATCGCGCAGGAACTTCTATCTAGCTATCACGGCTTATTGAAAATTGAAGACTCCTCTTTGGGAGGCGCTAAATTTACCGCAGTATTTGAAGTCCAAGAAGACTTGCAACTGAGATAGGGTTTCGATTTTTCTTAGTTAAAGATAGGATAAGTGTTGGAGCGTTTAATCGTAGGGTTAAACGCTCTTTTTGTTATTGATTCTTGTACTTATGCAGCAGATCCCAAGGAATATGACACAAGTGGTGATTCTCTGGGTGAAGTGACAAATGGTGCTGGTGGATGTCGTCACTCAGGACAAAATTTGTCAAAGGCAAAATCTCTAAAGCAATTCTGTCGGCATCATCTCGAGCTGAAATGATTTGCTTGGCTTGCTCAATATGGTTCGGCTGTTCACTATAAATACCAGTTCGGTACTTCTCGCCAACGTCATTTCCCTGCTTGTTCACACTGTATGGGTCGATAATCTCGAAAAGGTGATGTATTAGCGTTTCTAAAGACACTTCCGTCGGATTAAAAGTCACTTCTACACACTCAGCATAACCATCGTAATCGCCTTGAGTTGTCGCACTCTTACCATTGGCCCGCCCAGCCTTAGTGTCAATAACACCGGGTACGTACTTGATAAACTCTTGGACTCCCCATAAGCAGCCACCTGCTAGGTAGATTTTTTCCATTACTCTTCGCTCATAACTAAAACAGGACTATGTTAATGATTCCTAGTCGTTGAATCCAGTCCATGGGGGTAGGTGTCCATTCTTAGCAATATCAATTAACTATTGCCACATCACCAAAATGGCTGCAATTGCGATAAAGAATAGGGCAAGCATGTCTTTATTCTTAACTGGCTCTTTAAGCCAGAACATCGAGATAAGCATGGTAAAAAACACTTCGATTTGCCCGAGTGTTTTTACATAAGGCACTGCCTGGAGCGACATTGCGCTAAACCAACCGAGTGAACCGACAAAGCTCGCGATACTGGTCATGATCACCAATTTGGGTTTGGTGAACATCAGCTTCAACGTATCGCGGTCTTTTAAAAGCAAATACGTTAACAGCAGTAGGGTTTGCGTCAGAATTACAATAAACAAAACCCACGCCGCACTGTGTGGGAATGACAAGTTAAGGCTTAAGCTCGCCTCACGGATCCATAGCGAAGTGAGAGCGAAAGCGGTGCTACAAGCGAGGCCGATTGAAGCCGTCTTTAGAGATACACTGCGAACACCATTGGCACAACTCAATAGAAATACCGCGACCATACCGAAAGCGACACCAACCCAACCAAGCAAAGTTAATGAGGTACCAAAAAACAGCATTCCCAATAGTGCTGAAACAGGGGCTTCGCTTTTTGCCAGACCCGCACCAATCGCAAAGTTACGTTGCTTAAATAGCACCACCATTAAACCTGTTGCGACGATCTGCATGATAGAGGCGCCAGCCAGAAAGAAGTAAGAGTGCCCCGTAAAGGTTGGCATTGGTGCTTCTTGGTATTGGTAGAGGCAGAACAAGTAGATTAGGGCGAGAGGGCTTGCCCAAAGAAAACGCGCAAGCGTTACCCCTGAAACGTTCAAGGTTTGACTTAAGCGGCTCTGAAAAGCGTTTCTCCATGCTTGGCTAGAAGCGGCAAGCACAGTGAACAGGATCCATTCCATGGTTATCTTTCCTTGGGAAGGAGAAAAGGAGCAGCGTGTGAATTGCGCTGCTCGGTATTGGCTTCAACTACGGTTTTATAGGTAGCGAGCTTTCAAGTGATCTTGGAAGAACTTAGCATTCAGCGTTTCACCTGTCGCGCCTTTCACTAACTCATCCGTGGTGAGTAGGCTTCCTTTGCTCCAGATGTTGCTTTCCAACCAGCTAAAGATCGGCGTAAGATCGCCAGATTGAATTACGTGGTCAACATCGACAGTTTGCTTCATTGCAGTCATAAACTGCGCTGCATACATTGCACCCAGTGTGTAACTTGGGAAGTAGCCAAATGCGCCGTCTGTCCAGTGAATGTCTTGCATACAACCGTTAGTGAAATTACCTTGAGTGCTGAGCCCTAGGTAATCTTGCATTTTTTGGTTCCACAGCTCAGGTACGTCCGTATGTTTGATGTCGCCGTTAATCAAATCGCGTTCAATTTCATAGCGCAGGATAACGTGCGCTGGGTAAGTTAGCTCATCGGCGTCTACACGGATAAAGTCTTTCTTAACGCGGGTGTAGATCTTCTTGAAGTTCTCTTGTTCAAACTCTGGGCCGCTGAATTGATTACCAGCCATACGAGCTAAATGTGCAATAAAAGCATCGCTGCGACCAACTTGCATCTCAAAGAACAGAGATTGAGACTCATGAATACCCATTGAGCGAGCTTCGCCTGCTGGTGTGCCCGCTAATGCTTTTGGTAAACCTTGTTCGTAGCGTGCATGACCAGTTTCATGAACAATCCCCATTAATGATTGAACGAACTCTGACTCATCGTAGCGAGTTGTAATACGGACATCTGAAGGGACACCGCCACAGAATGGGTGCACACTTTCATCCAGTCGACCATGTTCAAAGTCGAACTTGAGCAGTTTCATCACCTCAAGGCCAAGCGCTTTTTGCTTGTCTGTTGGGTAGTGACCTGTTGGGGCAATCAACTGTTCCGTCGATTGCTTTTCGATAACTTGATCAATCAAGCCAGGAAGCCAAGTTTTTACATCGCTGAAAAGAGCATCAAGAGAGGCAGAGCTCGTCCCCGGCTCGTATATATCCAGCATTGCATCATAAGGTGTTAAGCCTGCAGCATCGGCTCTGATTTGTGCCTCTTCACGAGAAAGTTCGACAACTTCACGCCAGTTTTTCTCGAAACCAACCCAGTCATTTTCGCCGCGCTGTGTTCGCCAAGCATGTTCACACTTCGAACCAGCTAGAGATTTTGCTTGCACTAGCTTTTCAGGAAGAAGGTTAGCTTGCTGCCACTGTCTCTTTATTTCACGCAGGGATGATTTTTGTTCTGCATTTAAGTTCTCATTCTCAGCGTCTGCGATCCAATCAGCCAATTGAGGTTGCGTCATTAGACCGTGAATATGAACGGATAGCTCTGCCATCGCTTCACTACGTGCTTGGTTACCACCTGCAGGCATCATAGATGCGGCGTCCCAGCTACAAATTGCAGATAAATGTTGGAAGCGTGAACATTTTTGAGAATGTTCAACCAGTTTTTTGAATGCGCTCATCATAATTCCCTGAGAATAAAAGAAATAGTTTAGCAACCAACGCGATAGTGACCAATAGGTTTGTTCTACAAAGCGACCTTGGTTGTAAATAATTTGTAAACCACATGGCTGAAAGAAGATTGGTTTTTTATAAAATGGGCGGGCGGGAGCAATACAAAGCTTAACAAGCGAGGACGAATTGAGTTAATCTGCTCCATATTGATGATGCATTGCCTCAGTTTTATTCGTCTTAGATATTAGCGGGCAAGCTAAGAGTTTATTTTGCAAGGATGCGGTTATGATAGTGAACTTTGAAGCCTTTATTGTGGCGATCACCATTTTGACTTTGACGCCCGGGTTAGATACAGCAGTGGTGATTCGTAATACCACCCGCTCTGGGATGAGAGATGGTGCGGTAACAAGTTTTGGTGTTTGTTTGGGTTTGTTTGTGCATGCGACTTTCTCGGCGATCGGTATTTCAGCGATTCTTCTGCAATCTGCAGAGCTGTTTCAAACCGTTAAGCTGATTGGTGCGGCGTATCTGATCTGGTTAGGTGCTTCTAGCCTTTATGGTGTCTTCAAAGGCAATGCAGGGTTTGAAGTATCAGACGCAAAACATGAACAACTGAGCGTATCTCGCTCTCTTAGAGAGGGCTTTCTCTCTAATGTGTTGAACCCTAAAACGGCAGTCTTTTATCTAGCATTCTTACCGCAGTTTATTGACCCTCAAGGTTCGCCATTTATGCAGTCGATGTTGATGGCCGGAATCCACTTTATGATTGCTATGATTTGGCAGTGTGGCATCGCTGGTGCAGTAGGTTCAGCAAAACAGCTATTCAAGAGCCCTAAAGTGATTGGTTGGATGGAAGGCGTGACGGGTGCAGTATTGATTTCACTAGGTATCAAGTTGATGCTGGAAGAGCCACCAACGCCAACAGTTTAATAACTGAATGTCTGGATAAAAGAAAGCCGAAGTGTTCTACTTCGGCTTTTTTGTATGTTCGATATTACCAATCTACTCGCTTAAACCATCGACGGCTTACGTGTGCTCTCTGGTTCGCCTTTCATTGTCATTTGATTAAAGAACTGTTTCGTTTCTTCAATCGCGACTTGGCGTAGCAAGATCAAACCGATTAGGTTCGGTACAGCCATCAAACCGTTGACGATGTCAGCAAGTAGCCAAATCACGTCGAGTTTTAGGAAGGCACCTGATGCAACCAACGCAATGAAGATCACCTTGTATGGTAGAACCGCTTTGGTACCAAACAGGAAGACAACACAGCGCTCACCGTAGTAGTTCCAACCTAGAATAGTCGTGAAAGCAAAGAAGATCAGACCAACAGACACCAGCATTGGACCAATTGTGTCGGCATTAAGACCAATAGCAAAGGCGTGCGTGGTCATCGCTGCACCTGAAAGATCTGTTTGCCAAGCACCTGTTAAGATAAGCGCCAAACCTGTCATAGTACAGATAATGATAGTGTCGAAGAAGGTACCCGTCATAGAGATAAGGCCTTGCTTAACACATGAGTCGGTCTTCGCCGCTGCAGCTGCCATAGGTGCACTACCTAGGCCAGATTCGTTAGAGAATACACCACGAGCAATACCCGATTGAATTGCTAGCATGATGCTTGCCCCTAGGAAACCACCGGTTGCAGCAGTATTGGTAAACGCCGAAGTGATCACCAGGCTAATGGCATCTAACAGTTGATCTGCGTTCGATAGCAGGACACTCATACATGCGACGATGTACATGACAGCCATTGTTGGAACGACTTTACCGGCTACTTTAGCGATAGACTGGATACCACCGAGAGTTACAATAGCAACAAGTAGAGTAAGTACGACTGCAGTTAGCTCTCGAGAGGCACCAAAAGAGATTTCAGTTGCGTCTAGAATCGCGTTCACTTGCGGGAAAGTACCGATACCAAAACAGGCTACGCCTAGTGCAAATACAGCGAATAGAACCGCTAAGATGCGAGAACCAACACCGTATTGCAGGTAGTACATTGGTCCGCCAACCATCTCGCCTTTACTATCGACTTTGCGATATTTAACGGCAAGAAGGCACTCTGCATACTTAGTCGCCATACCGAACAGGGCTGCAAGCCACATCCAGAAAAGCGCACCCGGTCCACCAAGTTTAATAGCAGTAGCAACACCAACAATGTTACCAGTACCAATAGTCGCAGAAAGAGCGGTACATAAAGCAGCAAAGCTAGAAACATCACCATGACCAGATTTATCTTTGGTGAACACCATCTTCAGAGCAGTTGGCAGGTGTCTAAACTGGAGTAAGCCTAAGCGAAAAGTAAAGTAGATACCTGTACCAACGAGCAAAGCAAGCAGCGGTGGTCCCCAAACAAGTTGGTTGATGGTTTGTAATGTTTCTTGTAGATAGTTCATAGGTTCCCCTTAATAAATAAAAATTTAAGGAGAAGAGTGAAAGGGCAGTGCTGATCAACGAGATCGCACCACTTAATACATTATTACTGTAGTTAGTGTTCTGAATTAAGGTTGTTGCTTTCCACTCCTCTGTCCTTTTGCCTGAGAGTTTCACTTAGCGAAAAACTTACTGAGAAGTTTTGGTCTCTAAGCTTGCTCCTTCGGCGACCGATCTAACGGTTCTCTCCAGAGGTTCCTCCAACGACAGTCCTCGCTTTCTGGTTTTAACCAGTATAAAGCACCTGAAAGATTTACTTCTTCGGCGGGTCAATCTAACTAAATGTTAATATTTAGTTAAAAACCACTCTCCTGCAGTCTTCATCGGAACAATTACCTAGATGAATAGGTAATCTGTACGCGTATCCTAGATCAGAAAAAGTGTGATGTCAGTAGTAAAATATCTGTTTGCACAAATCTTGTTCAACTAAATGATCAAACAACGTGACTCTGACGTAACTTGCTTATTTAAATGGTATAAAATAGAGAAACAAGGAGGAGTTATGACTCGACTAATCGCAATTGTTTTTTTATTGGCGTTGGCGTTTGTGCTGTTTCGTTATCGGACCAACGAAAAAGTGCAGAAAAGCGTAGTGATTGTCATCGTAGGTGGCTTTTTGTTGTATACCGCAAGCTTAATGTTTTCTGAGCTAACGCGCTGAAGTTGACTGGTGACTTCATTAAGTGGAAGTATGCCAGAGCCAAGAGTAGTACTTGTTGCTGTTAACTTTACAGTGACATTGTAACCTTTAATGAATTGGAGTAACCCTGTGAGCCAACAATCTGGGCAAAATGAACAAGACGAAGTGGTTGTCATAGAAGAACGTGACAAACGCAGTCAGTTATACATTGGTATTGCCGCCGTTATGGGTTTAGCCCTTGGAGGTCTGATTGGCTCTTCGGTCACAGCATCGAAATGGGAGTCAACCTATCAAGTCTTAGAGTCTCGCTATCAAGAGTTGAAGAACAGTAAGCAGCAGTTGGTCACACAAGTTGAAGCTAAGGTCGCTAAAGTTGACTCAGAAATTGGTAACCAAGTTGAAGCCGCTCTGCAAAAACAAGCTGAAGCGCACCAGAAAGAGTTGGATGAGATTACAAAGCAGACCGCTGTGCTTGAAAAGGCAAATTACTCGTTAGAGCAACAGCTGAATGAACAAAAATTAGCACTAGAGCAGTCAGAACAAAACAATCAGAAACTCAACCGCCAAGCGGACATGCAATCGACCATGTTTGAGCGCTCACGTGAACTGTTCCGTAAAGAGTTACAAATTACCCAAGCTCTTGAAGCGTTACAGGCGGAACGTGATAGGTTAGAGCCTAATCTAAAGCCGCTTAAGAAGCAGTGTGATACGTTCCTCGAGGGCACGTCTTGGGACGCGAAATCAGATTCTTGTGACAAGCTTGATGCTGCTAATTCTCGTTTGAGCGACATTAGACAGATGATAGAAGTTCATAGAATGGACCTTCAGCAAATCAAAGACCTGACTGAAGAGATTGGGCTATAATCCCTCTTACTTTTTCTACATTCGATTAAACAAAAAAAGTCCATATCATTGCTTGATATGGACTTTTTGCTATTTGGTCAATAGGAACCTGTTGTTAAAACAAGATTCTATTTTCCGTATGTTTTGATCTCGCCTGACTTCACTCGAGCTACGAATGACTGAAGTTCTTTTTTCACAACAGGCATTAGGAAGTAAAGACCAAGGATGTTGAAGATAGACATCGCGAAGATAGCTGCATCTGAGAAGTCGATTACCGCACCAAACTGAATTGTCGCGCCAATTACAACGAACACACAGAACATCACTTTGAACACAAGCTCAGTTGTTTTGCCTTCACCGAATAGGTAAGTCCATGCTTTCAGACCGTAGTAAGACCAAGAGATCATAGTTGAGAAAGCAAACATGATAACAGCAAGAGCAAGAGTGTATTTGAAGAAGCCAGCTGTTTCAGTGAACGAAGCGGCTGTTAGTGTTACACCTGTTAGACCTGAACCATCGAATGGACCTGTGTTTAGACCTGCGATAGTGATAACAAGTGCTGTCATTGTACAGATTATAACGGTATCAACGAACGGTTCTAGTAGTGAAACAAGACCTTCCGTGATTGGCTCTTTAGTTTTAACCGCAGAGTGAGCAATCGCAGCAGAACCTACACCAGCTTCGTTCGAGAATGTCGCACGTTTCAAACCTTGGATTAGGGCGCCAATGAAGCCACCTACAACACCTTCACCAGTAAATGCACCAGTAAAGATAGCGTTGAACGCAGGGCCTACTTGATCAAGGTTAGAACCGATAACAATAAGAGCCATGCCGATGTATAGCGCTGCCATCCAAGGTACAACACGCTCAGTTACAGAAGCAATCGAAGGCATACCACCAACAATTACAGAGAAAACTAAACCAGCTAGAACAAAGCCTGTAATGATGCCGTACTCGCTTGGAATGTCGAATGCGTAAGTTAGCATTGCGTGAGCTTGGTTGGCTTGGAACATGTTGCCGCCACCCAGAGAACCCAGAATACACATTAGTGCAAAGCCAATAGCCAGTGCTTTACCTAGTCCGCCCATGCCACGTTCGCTTAGACCTTGGCTTAGGTAGTACATTGGGCCACCAGATACAACACCTGAAGGTAAGATGGTGCGGTATTTAACACCCAACGTACACTCACAGAATTTTGATGCCATACCAAGAAGGCCACACAAGATCATCCAGAATGTTGCACCTGGACCACCAATTGCTAGAGCAGCACCTACACCTGCGATGTTACCAAGGCCGACGGTTCCGGAAAGGGCAGTAGCTAACGCTTGAAAGTGAGAAACCTCGCCGTCTTCTTTGGAGTTAGGGTCTGTGTATTTGCCTCGAATAATGTCGATGGCCATACCCACGCGCTTAAATTGAACGAAGCCAAAATAAACAGTAAAAATGAGTGCAGCGAGCAATAACCAACCAACAATGATCGGGAAGTTAGCTTCGCCAACTGGCACACTTTTGAATATTAATCCAACGAACCATCCAGTATATTCGTTGAAAAAACCATCAATACTCTGGCTTAAATTACTGATTGTTTGATTAAATGACCCTTCTTCTGCAAATGCGGTGGAACTGAATAATAATATAAACCCTAAAAATAATGCTCTTATGTTTTTCATGGTTTTCCCTGTATTTTACTAAATTTTATTTACTGCTGTTGAGCTTGCTTTCTATTAACTTTTATTTTCAACAAGTTATCTATTCATTTGGTCAGCAACAAACGGCTTGTAACCAACTCAATACTTCGAATAAATATAATTACTGAACAAGTTTTATATGGATATAGCTTCTCTGTGTGAGTAAGGTCGTTCTATTTTTATAACTGACCTTGTTGATAATCCTATACATAAAAATAATGGCATTAAAGAATTTTTTACAATTAATTTACATTTGTTTGGGCTCAGTCATCGTTTTCAGTAAGTCATTGTTTTGAAATTGCGACTATTGGCCTTTTAGAATGGACATCAGTTTGCATGCTGAGCCAAACCTGTGAAATTGTGTTGACCATGTTGCTAAAGGGAGTGTTTTGAGCTTCTAGACATGGCCCTTGGTGCAGTAAAAAACTGACGACAGAAGTGAGCAAGTAGTAGTCGGTAAATCTTATATTTTGGCTGTATAAAAGTTAGAGCTATTTACCGGTGTTACTTTATATTTGGCGAATAAAAAAGCCCTTTATAATAAAGGGCCTTTTGAGAAGTAATTGTTAGTGTACGTTATTTTTATAAACCACAAAGCTTATTGCTAGTAGTTATTAGTTATACCCAGCGGTTCGTTTCTGAGATTTGTGAAACAACTTAACCGCTAATAATGAAGACCAAAGCGCGACTTGTCCCCATAATAAAGTCCACTGCGGTGCTATATCTTGCCAAGTGGCGCCCATCTGATTTATCCCAAGAAAGCCTTGTATTGCTGGGGTGCTTGGAAAGAGTTGCGACAGTCCAACCAACCAAGTTGGCATCATCTCTACAGGCCATATAAAGCCTGAGGAGAAAATCAAAGGCATAGAACTGATCAAAACAACGACAGTGACCCATTCTCTTCTTGGCACAAATTCACCAATCAAGATACCAACTAAGCAGCTACCGACTAAGAATGGGAGCAGTAGTGTGAGTAATTGACCATGAGTTGCCAGTGAGTTGATACCGTAGAAATCGAAACTCGCCCCAAAGTAATACATAGCGAGTAGGTAATAGATGCCCACGAGTACACAGCAACGAGCGACAATCAGCTTTAAGCTTGAAACCCGTGACCAATATCCTGGGGTTGCTTGGCTATTTTGGGTTGCGCCAATTAAGCCAGATGCCATCGCGAGGGTTTGCTGAAGTATCAAAACAAAAACCGCGGGTACAACGTAATCTATGTAGCCCATACGACTGTTAAACGTTGGTTTCAGGTTGAGACTGAATGCGTTATACCCATTGGCCGCAGTTTTTAACGGTACGCCTTCAACGAGTAGGTGGCTGACTTTGACCTGTGCGGCGAGTGTGCCGCCCGCTTTAGCCAAGCCCTCGATGATAGTGCCGTACACAAGAAAGAACGAAGCATCGCCCGCATACGACAGCGTTGGGCTTTTACCTAGCAGCAAATCTTTGTAGAAATTCTCTGGAATCACCAAAAAGCCACCAATTTCCTGATTCAGTAGCGCTTGTTTAGCGTCAGCGAGACTAAAATCACGGCGAGTGATGTCAATTTGAGGTGTGGCATCAACCATACGCTCTAGTTGATAGCTGCTCTGGCTACCATCCAAATTGACCACTGAAGCTTTTAGTTGCTCAGGGGTCTGTTGCGCATAAGGCAAAGGATAGAGGAAAGAGTAGAAAATCACCCCACCAAAGACGGTCAATAAGACGACAGGGTTTCGGACGACGGCTAAGAGCTCGTGCTTAATGAGTTCGATGAAGCTGACTGGTTTCATTGTAGGGCCCCATTCACTGGTTGTGCGTTCAAATGTTTACGGATCAGAAGCAGTGTGATGATAGCTGGAATCACGTAGCCGAACATTGGTAGCAGCTGCACTATAGTTTGCGCTGCATTGATGCCATAACTCGACAGTGCGGTTTGAACTTCAATGTAATGACTAATCGGCAGCAGACTACGCCATGCTTGCGCGGCTGCATTCATGTCTGTTACTGGAAAGGTGATCCCCATGAATGCAAAGCTTGGAGCCGTAAATGCACCTGCAAAGCTCATGGCTCTCGCGGGATCGAGTGTCAAAAAGAAGAAGGCACTGCCCATGATCATACAACAAATGACGGTGATCAATTGTGCGAATATCAGAGCTATAAAACTCCCGTGATAAGGCCAATCCAAAAACACGTAAAACCAAGTCATAAAGCCGATGCCAAACACTAAGAACAGTAGAGTGTAAGGCAGCAATGTCGAGGTAAGTGCTTTGATTGGCGATGTGCCGAGCCAATGTTTTAACACTCTTTCACGACAATTGGCTGCCAAAACCAATATGGTGCCGACGACTATCATGATTTGCCACAGGGCAGGGATGATCGCCGATACCAAGAACTGCGAATAGCTGGTGTTCTTGTTAAATAGCGGGGTAATTTGGCTTTGGATTGTCACTGCTTGGCCAAGTGCTGATTTCACCGTTTTGTCGCCATGGGATAACTGCTTAGCGACTTCCACTTGAGCATTAAACGTTCCTTGTGCTTGTAACAGAGCCGAGTTGACCAGCTTACCAATCAGAATAAATTGGCTGTTATAGAACACAGAAACCTTAGGGTTCAGTCCAAGGTAAATATCGCGCTCAAAATGTTTAGGGATGATCACGTAGCCATAAATATCACGTTTGACCATGGCTTGTTTTGCTTGGCTAATATCTGTGTATTTTTGCGTCACCGCTAACGTTGGAGAGGCATCAACTAAACGAACAAACTGCTGAGAAAGCTGGCCATGATTTAAGTTCACCACCGCAACAGGCAGATCGCGAGCAATACCTTGAGAGAAAATCAACCAGATACTTGCTACCAGAAGTAGTGGGATCCAAGTGAGGCTCGATAGCAACCATTTGTCTTTGCGCACGATTCGCCACTGACGCACAAATTCGGTATCAGTGGCTTCAACATCGTTGGGTTGAGGAGAATAGGACATAATTGACCTTACAATTCAACGACCAAACTCATACCCATGCGTAACGTATCGTTGTTATCGACTGGGCGAGCTTCAATTTCAAATGTTCTTAGGTCAAAGCCTTGTGCGGCATCTGTTGAGCGCCAAGTCGCAAAATCACCCATGACGGCAATATGACTCACTTCGAATGTTACGTTTTTATCAAGTGCAGGAAGATAAGCATCGAACTGGGATCCTTTTTCGAAGTACTTGAGGTGGTCTTCTCGAACATTGAGCACGGCCCACGCGTCTTGCGTGTCGATAACAGTGACAACAGGGAAGCCTTGAGGTGCCAGTTCACCACTGCTTAATAGTACTTGAGCAACTTCACCATTAAACCAACTGTGGATTTGGGTATCTTTGGCGTAAGCCTCAACCTCGGCAACGGCGCCTGCTGCCATTAATGCTCTTTGAGCTGCTGCGACTTTGGTTTCATCTCGAGCGCCTTCTTGAGCCAGTTTATACATTTGAAGCGCGGCACTTTCTGTGTATTTCGCTGCTTGCCATTGAGTTTTTGCTTCATCACGCTTTTGTTCAGCAACGACGCCATCTTTATAGAGGTTGTTGACTCGTTGGTATGTTTTCTCCATTAAGTTAGCGGCTGCTTTTGCTTTTAGCCATTGATCTTTCGCTGCTTGGATTTGCTGCTCACGTGCGCCTTTCTCGGCTTCTTGTGCAAGTGCGCCTGCTGCTTTCTCTCCGGCTTTTGCTTGCTCTAGCTTTGCATCGATCTCTGGGCTCAGTAGCGAGAAGACCAATTGACCTTTTTCAACGGTGTCACCTTTACGAACGAACACTTGGTCGATACGTCCTGGCACTTTGGAAGAGATGCTGTATTGTTGAGCATCAATCTGACCTTGAATCTTAACAGGCTGTGGCAGGTATGCTTGGTAGAAGCTGTACCCAACCCAACCGACAATGCCAATACCGATGATTGAAGCGATAAGTGGTTTAACTGATTTCATGAATCATCCTTTTGTATTGGTGTTGTGAGCATTTGGGTAAACAGCAGAGGTTGAATAGCTTGGGAATGTATTCATCTCACTGCTTAGCGCTAATAGTTTGTTTAGAGATACTAGGTATTGAAAGCGAGCGACTGATTGTTGAGTTTTTATGCTTGCCAGATATAGCTCGGCATCAACTACTTCTAGTGATGTAGACAAACCTTGGTTGAACGCTTTCTTACGTAGCGATAGGTTTTCTTGTGCAAGAGAAAGGCTTGAGTTGAGGCCTTGCACCTCTTCTACAGCCTGTTGCGCCTCAAGATAAGTTTTTTGAACCAATACAGTGAGGTCTTGTTTTGCTTGAGACTTTAGATATTGAACTTGTGAAACCGCACTGTGCGCTGCAGCAACCTTGTCGGAGCGACCTGACGTATCGATAAGAGGCACATTGACCCCAATCCCCACTAACCAGTCGGGTTTCATTTCACTCGCAAGTGAGTCATCTTCATGCAGGCTGTAGTCGCCGTATAGGTAAACTTCTGGATAGTATTTGCCTTTCTCGGCTTTAATTAGGCTGCTCGCTTGCTTCTCTTTAGCGTCTAAAATGCTCAAACCTGGATAGGTCGTTAGTGTCTGGTCAACAAAGGTGTCCATATTTGGCAGGTTGTTGTTGATGAACAGGGCTTCTGATGGCTCAACAGTTTCTGAAAGGCCAAGAATCTGAGTTAATGCAAGCTGGGCGATTTTAAGGTCGTTTTGAGCTTTGGTTCTTTCGACGATTGCTTTATCGAGAGAGGCGTCTGCTTGTAATCGTTCTACACGCGCAATCTGACCTTGCTCTTCCAGCTTAATCGCGAAATCTCGGTGCTGAGTTAAGCCGGCTTCTACCGCTAAACGGGTTTGGACTACATCTTGCGCCAGAATCACAGAGAAGTAGTACTTGGTAAGATCTTCGTAGCGCGCTTGTTTCTCCATCAAGAACTGACTTTGCGCTTCTTCACTCTGGCCTTCAGCCGCAGTTTGAGCTGCAGTAATTCGGCCACCAGTGAAGATAGGCCACACAGCACGAATAGAAGAACTAAAAATGTCTTGTTCTGTAATGGTTGAAGTGATGCCGCCTAAACTGCCGAGAATAGGCTGCAATACTGGACCTAGTGCACCTAAACTGGGTACTCCACTCAAGCTATCCGCAAACTGCTCGCCATTGATAGTGACATCGCTGTCGAGGTGTGTGTAGTTTGCACCTAAGGTAACAGAAGGTAAATTGAGGCTGCCAGTTGCGTTGTGGAGGTGCTGATAGCGCTCTACGTTTGCTTGCTGTGCTGCCAGAGAATTATTGTTTTGCTGTAGCAGATCCCACGCATCAGGAAAGGAGAGAGGCGCGGCAAAACTG
The DNA here is from genome assembly GCF_030248625.1 of Vibrio sp. D420a. NCBI lineage: Bacteria > Pseudomonadati > Pseudomonadota > Gammaproteobacteria > Vibrionales > Vibrionaceae > Vibrio > Vibrio sp. D420a. The sequence continues at coordinate 42,789 of NZ_JAHGAN010000021.1, forward strand.
GCCGAACTTACACAGCTTATTAGCAGTGCGGTCAGCGAAAATTTTGGTCTGAATTTTGGTGATGTCATCTTCATACTTACCAAATTAGAGTAATAACTCTAATGTTAACAGGCCGATCCGAATTTGTCTTGAACTGATTGAGCAATTATCTATTGCGATGAGCAGTACGTTCAGTCTAGATGCGGTGTTGCATTAGAAATAGAAAGAGCACGCTAGAACGTGCTCTTTAGATAAATATAGAAGTGATTGTTTTAAAATGAAAATGTTCTAATCAAAGCCTGGGCAGTGGTGGTCTGCACGCCAAACTAGGTGACGCGAACCTTGCATTGTTTGAAGCAAATCTCTTCCGGACATTTGGGGGAACGCCAATAACACTTTTAGATCAAGTGGCGAAGTAGCATCTTTTTCGTAAGCTCTGACGTGCGTAAATGTCGATTGTAAGTTTTTGAACAGCATAGCCTTAGTAAGGCAAATTCCAAAAGAATCGCGTTTCATTGCCTGGTTTCCTTTTCAACAATGTTATTACGTTATGTTTTTAATCCGTTTTTGAAATCGACTGCGTCACTTTTGCCAATCAGCATTTATTATTGGAGTGTCTGAGAACTAAAGACTACCTCTTTTGTTGTTGTGATTTTGGTGGAAAGTCGACCCATATCAATAGGGAAATTCATCCACATTAACGTAGGAGGGCTCATTTCCTACGTGCTCGTGTGACACATACGATAATCGCTAATTGTTACCAATGTGTTACTTGTTTCGTTGTGTCTACTATCAAGAGAAACGGCGTCTCTTAAGTGATAGCTTTATGCTTAATTTGTTATGTGCAACTAGTATAATTGTATTTTTTATAACCAACCTAAAAAACAGCTAAAATCGGAGTGATCTAGGTCAACAATTAATCAGGTAACTGAGTGTAAGAGCTAAGAATTTCTAAAAAGCGATTTTGAGGTTTGATCTAAATCTGAAGTCAGTCGGCTTTAGACTAAAAACTCTGTTAATAACATGCGCTTTAGTCACAAATCTGAACCTTTGAAATCTCTCATAATTAACTTGGTGTTAACATTGTTAGATCGCATAGGGAGTAGGTGTCGATGAAGTGGAGCAGTATCAGCTTTAGGAAAAGATTGCTGATTATTATGACAGTGACAGGGTTAGTCGAGTTGTTGATTCTTAGCGCGGCTGGTTTTGCCTACATCAAACACTCCCAAGAAGAAGAGATGGGGCTCAAAGCCTTGGGGGTAGCCGAGTTCCTGTCGGAATCTCCACGTGTTATCGAACTGATCCAACGCCATTCAAGTGACCCTGATCTTTTGTCTCAGTTAGATTCTGAACATCAACAACGCTTTCGCAACTTAACCCATCTTATCGGCGCAGCATTCATTGTGATTGGCGATGAACAGGGAATTCGCCTTGTACACCCTGTCGATGAAAGATTAGGTAAGCCGATGCGAGGGGGAGACAACCAAAAAGCACTGGTTTTCGGTGAGTCCTATGTGTCAACAGCCAAAGGCTCGTTGGGACTTTCTGTTCGTGGTAAGTCGGCAGTTAAAAACTCAAATGGCGACATCATTGGGGTAGTGTCAGTTGGTTATCTGCTTGACTCTTTACAAGATAGAATTGAGCCCTATTTGGCATTCTTAATCATCATGGCATTGTTGGTTGTGGCAGTGAATGCCTTGATATCTAGCTATGTCTCGAGACGTTTCCAGAGAGCAATTCTTGGTTTTGAGCCTGAAGAGATCGGTCGTCTGTACGTTGAACTTGATGTCACCATGAGCACGGTGAAAGAGGGTATTCTGAGTATCGACAACCACGGCGTTCTTCGTTCAATCAACAAGAGTGCCTGCGATATTCTTTCTATCGATAGAGAGTCCTCACTTAATAAACCGTTTTCTCAAGTAGTGCCGAATAGCGACCTTGAGCAACTATTGTCGAGCGGTCAATCGGATCACGATATCGAGCTTTATCTAAACAATAAGCGCATTATCGCAAACCGTAGCCCAATCGTTGTGGCGGGGGAAGTAGTTGGTGCAGTATCGAGTTTTAGATTAAGAGATGAAATCAACGATCTAACCGAGCAGCTCTCGCAAACCAAAGAGTATGCCGACCTGCTGCGCTCACAAACTCACGAACACCGTAATAAGCTCAACACTATTAGTGGCATGTTGCAAATGGGTGAGCTAGAAGCGGTGCAACATTTAATTGGCCAAGAAACTGCTCACTATCAGAGCCTTATCGAATTCTTGAGAGGAACAGTTAAAGAGCCTCTTGTAGCAGGTATGCTACTTGGCAAAACAGAACGTGCTCGTGAAATTGGTTTAGAGCTGGTGGTAGAAGAGGGCTCTCGATTAGAAACTCTGCCAAGGTGGTTAAACGCCGATGATGTTGTGACCATCTTGGGGAACCTGATTGATAACGCGTTTGATGCGACTCGAATGGCAATCAGCCAGGCAGAATCATTCCCGCCTGCGAGACGTATCATCGAGGTTTCGGTCAGCGATTATGGTAATGAAGTCATTCTAGAAGTTGACGATAAAGGATGCGGTTTACCAGAAGGTCTAGCCATTGAGGATCTCACGCGCAAAGGGGTTTCAAGCAAGGCTAAGCAAAACCGAGGCGTGGGCTTGTATTTGGTTAAGCAGATTGCGGATCGTTACCAAGGTCAGCTTGATATGATTGAAAACAGAGATTTTGGTACACGGATGACCGTTTACCTACCAAAAGAAGAACAAATATCGTTTAAGGAAGAGCGTTAAATGAATGCAGTCACTAAAGTCATGGTCATTGAAGATGATATTGCGATTGCGGAGTTGCACCATCGTTACTTAGAACAGATGGGCGGGTTCGAAGTGGTTGGGATTGCTACCTCTCAATCTGAGGCAATTATGCAGTTGGATATATTAAAGCCTGACCTTGTGCTGCTTGATGTCTATTTACCTGACGGCTGTGGTTTAGATATTTTGAATCATGTAAGAGGCAACAACCAAGGCTGTGATGTCATCTTAATCACAGCGGCACGCGATGTTGATACGCTTCAGCAGGCAATGCGTGGTGGTGTTGTTGACTATTTGCTAAAGCCAGTAATGTTTCCACGCCTAGAAGCTTCACTCAAAAAGTACCGTTCGCAACAACAAGAACTAGAGAGTGTATCGGATCTCAACCAAGGCTTAGTTGATAAGATGTTGCAAGCTGCCAATCAAGCCGATTCGAAACCAGCAGCAACACTGCCAAAAGGTATTGATGGCGTGACGCTTGATAAAATCCGAGCGCTATTTGAAAGTGCCGAAACGAAAGATCTGACAGCAGATGAGGCAGGGGAGCGCATTGGTGCAAGCCGCACCACGGCTCGCAGATACCTGGAATACTTGATCACCACTGGTGAACTGAATGCTGATCTAAACTATGGTTCAGTCGGCCGACCAGAACGTTGTTATAATAAAGCGACGCGGTAACCTTTTGAGAATCGTACTAGAATCGACGATTCATTCTAATCACTTCCCACCCTAGCTTGGCATTTGCACACAAACCCAAGCACTAATCAAAACAGTCCAAATTATAAAACCAGTTTAATAATTAACTGCTAAATAGTTATCAAACTGGTTTTTCGTGCTACTCCGCCGACCAGATCCCATTTATTTTTCACTACAATGATTTGGAATGCAGTTCCGTCTTCGTTTAATCATTTTTGTTCTAACTAATGGCAAATTATTTGGACTAAATGAGTCAATATTTAATCGATTGCCCTCACAGTGGTTGATGTAAATCAAATAGTCATAGACAATACTGACCCGAATTGAGGTGATCTATATCACCCTCGTTTACCAAACGCATTCTCTAGTGTGATAGGCGCTCGCTATTGAACTAATAGCCAAGACCTATTATCTATTTTTGTATGTCGCTGATACCGTTGGCGAATACTGAAAACCTTGTTTTTATAGGAAAGATGATGGTAATACCTGAAAACAGCAGCATCGTTATTTTTGGTGCGTCGGGTGATCTCACGTATCGTAAGCTGATCCCCGCTTTATACCACTTGTATGCTAGCAATCAACTGCCGGAATCCTTTGCGATTCTTGGAGTGAGCCGTACTGAGTACAGCGATGAGTCTTACCGTGAAAAACTGAAGAAATCTCTTCAGGAAATGGAAGAAACTGAGCCAGAGACGCTAAACGCGTTCATTAATCACCTGCACTACCAAGCGATTAATACCTCTGACACAGAAGATTATGCTCGTTTAGCACAGCGCCTAGACAAGCTAGAACAAGATTATCAATTCGAAAATCACAACACTCTATTCTACTTGGCAACACCGCCAAGCCTATATGGTGTGATCCCAGCGAACCTAGCGGCACATGGCCTGAACGATGAGTCGAACGGCTGGCGTCGTCTAATCATCGAAAAACCATTTGGTTATGATTTAGCTTCTGCTCAAGCGCTAGATGAAGAAATCCATCATCACTTCCAAGAACACCAGATCTATCGTATCGACCACTACCTAGGTAAAGAGACGGTACAAAACCTTCTAGTGCTTCGTTTCTCTAACGCAATGTTTGAACCACTGTGGAACCGTAACTTCATTGATTACGTTGAAATCACAGGTGCTGAGTTCCTTGGTGTTGAAGAGCGTGGCGGCTACTACGATGGTTCTGGTGCTGTGCGGGATATGTTCCAAAACCACCTGCTACAAGTATTAGCAATGGTTGGTATGGAGCCGCCTGCACAAATCAATGCAGATTCAATTCGTGACGAAGTGGTTAAAGTACTTCAATGTCTAAAGCCTCTTGAAGAAGAAGACCTACGTAAAGACTTGGTTCTTGGTCAATACACGGCGTCTGATGTACGTGGTCAGCACCTACTAGGTTACCGTGAAGAGCCGGGTGTAGCAGACGATTCTCGTACTGAGACATACATTGGTCTTAAAGCTCATATCAATAACTGGCGTTGGAATGGGGTTCCTTTCTACGTACGTACAGGTAAACGACTACCAACACGTGTTACGGAAATTGTGATTCACTTTAAGAACACACCACACCCAGTATTCGGCCAAGATGCACCAGAGAACAAGCTGATCATCCGCATTCAACCGGATGAAGGCATCCAAATGAGCTTTGGCTTGAAAGAGCCGGGCGCAGGCTTTAAAGCAAAAGAAGTGAAAATGAACTTCTCTTACTCTGACTTGCCTGAGACTCAAATGCTAACGGCTTACGAGCGTCTACTTCTTGATGCTCTGAATGGCGACGCGACTCTGTTTGCGCGTACTGATGCGGTAGAAGCGTGTTGGAAGTACGTTCAACCTATCTTAGATTTCAAACAAGATCCTCAAGCTCTATTTGGTTATGCTTGTGGTACTTGGGGTCCACAAGAAGCAGACGAGCTTCTTGAAAGAGACGGCCGCGCGTGGCGTTTCCCTTGTAAAAACCTAACAGATACGGATTATTGCGAATTATGATCAACCATAAGATCTTTGAAACGCCAGAGCTAGTTGTTGAAAACCTAGCAAACGAAATGAAAGCGTACAGCGAGCAGGGCACACCTATTCATATTTCACTTTCAGGTGGCAGCACGCCAAAAATGCTATTCAAACTGTTGGCACAGGCGCCATACGCAGAAGGTATCCAATGGAAAAACCTTCATTTCTGGTGGGGCGACGAGCGTTGCGTGGCACCAGATGATGCGGAAAGCAACTACGGTGAAGCAAACACACTTCTATTCTCTCAAGTAAACCTTCCTGCTGAGAACATCCATCGCATCCGTGGTGAAGATGAGCCGAAAGCAGAAGCAGAACGCTTTGCTAAAGAGATGGCTGATGTGATTCCTTGTGAAAACGGCACACCTGTTTTCGATTGGATTCTGCTAGGTGTTGGCGCAGATGGCCACACGGCTTCACTATTCCCGGGTGCAACAAACTACCAAGATGAGAACCTGTCTGTACTGGCTTCTCACCCTGAGTCTGGTCAAATCCGTGTTTCTAAAACAGCTAAGGTTTTAGAAGCGTCAAAACGAATCAGCTATCTAGTACTTGGTGCTGGCAAAGTTGATATCGTTAAAGAAATTCATACGACTCCTGCTTCAGAACTGCCTTATCCGGCAGCGAAAATCCAGTCTAAAACTGGCGAAACAGAGTGGTTCCTAGATTCAAATGCAGCAAGTGCTATCGCATAATCGCGAATAGCCGCAAGGAGATATAAATAATGAAAGGTGATATCGGTGTAATTGGCCTAGCAGTAATGGGTCAAAACCTTATCCTAAACATGAATGACAACGGCTTTAAAGTTGTTGCTCACAACCGTACTGCTGCGAAAGTAGACGAGTTCCTAGAAGGTCCAGCGAAAGGTACAAACATCGTTGGTGCTTACTCTCTAGAAGAGCTTGTTGAGAAGCTAGAAGCACCACGTAAAGTGATGCTAATGGTTCGTGCTGGTGCAGTTGTTGATACTTTCATCGACAACCTAATTCCACTTCTAGACGAAGGCGACATCATCATTGACGGTGGTAACACTAACTACCCAGACACAAACCGTCGTGTTGCTCACTGTCGTGAAAAAGGCATTCACTTCATCGGTACTGGTGTATCAGGTGGTGAAGAAGGTGCACGTTTCGGTCCTTCAATCATGCCAGGCGGCGCAGCTGAAGCTTGGGAAGCGGTTAAGCCAATCTTCCAAGGTATCTCTGCAAAAACTGACGCTGGCGAACCTTGTTGTGACTGGGTTGGTAACGACGGTGCTGGTCACTTCGTTAAGATGGTACACAACGGCATCGAATACGGCGACATGCAGCTTATCACTGAAGCTTACCAGTTCATGAAAGACGGTCTTGGTATGTCTGCAGACGAGATGCAAGCAGTATTCGCTGATTGGAACAAGACTGAGCTAGACAGCTACCTTGTTGAAATCACTGCTGACATCCTTGGCTACAAAGATGAAGACGGTGAGCCTCTAGTTGAGAAGATCCTAGACACAGCAGGCCAAAAAGGTACGGGTAAATGGACTGGTATCAACGCACTAGACCTAGGTATTCCTCTAACGCTTATCTCTGAGTCTGTATTCTCTCGTTGTCTATCTGCGCTTAAAGATCAACGTGTTGAAGCTGAGTCTCTATTCGGTAAGACAATTACTCCAGTTGAAGGCGACAAGCAAGAGTGGGTTGATGCACTACGTCAAGCTCTACTAGCTTCTAAGATCATCTCTTACGCTCAAGGCTTCATGCTAATGCGCGAAGCATCTAACGAGAACGGTTGGGACCTAAACTACGGTAACGTAGCACTAATGTGGCGTGGTGGTTGTATCATCCGTTCTGCATTCCTAGGCAACATCCGTGATGCGTACGAAGCAAACCCAGACATCGCGTTCCTAGGTTCTGATGAGTACTTCAAAAACATCCTACAAGGCAGCCTAACGGCATGGCGTAAAGTAGCAGCGAAATCTCTAGAGTCTGGTATCCCAATGCCATGTACGATTTCTGCGCTATCTTTCCTAGACGGTTACACAACGGCTCGTCTACCAGCTAACCTGCTTCAAGCTCAACGTGACTACTTCGGTGCTCACACTTACGAGCGTACAGACCGTCCACGTGGTGAATTCTTCCACACTAACTGGACTGGTACAGGCGGTGACACTGCTTCAACAACTTACGACGTATAATTGTAATTAGTTGTTTTAAAAATGAAAAGGGTGCTAACTGGCATCCTTTTTTGTTTCTGTCAACACGCCCTAGTGATTTCTAGTTATATACCTAACCAACATTAAGCTTGGAAACTGGTGACTTCTTCTTTGTCAGAAAACTGCTCCCTTACCGCCATACAGGTATCTAAATTCTGCTTAAGCGCTTCGACACAGCTTGGGTCGAACATAATGCCAACGTTTTCTTCGATGTACTCAAGCACATCATCAAGCTCCCATTCTGATTTATAGGCTCTCTTACTCAGTAGGGCATCAAACACATCCGCTAAGGTAACGATACGTGCCTCCAATGGAATTTGAGTACCACACAGTCTGTCTGGTAAGCCAGTTCCGTCGTAGCGTTCGTGATGATGGCGAATAATGTTCTTCAGAAACTGCACTTCATCGTGTGAGATAGAGTGATTATCAGAAATCGAGACAACATCCTCAATCATGGCCTCACCATAAATGGTGTGCTGATTCATGATGGCGCGATCTTCATCGGTAAATCGTTTAGTGCTGAAAAGTACATGGTCGGGGATTCGATACTTTCCGATATCATGGAAAGGTGCATAAACACGAATTCGATGAATGAACTGATAGGTGATTTCTGGCTTTTGCTCAGACATGGCACGCGCCAATATCTCGCTGTAACGTCCCATACGAATCAAATGCTCTTTGGTTTCAGGATCTCTTGCATGGCCCATATTTAGGGCAATCGCGAGAGAAGTTTGAAAGTGTTTTTGATTCTCATGCAATCGAGTAAATAAGCTCGCGATGAGCTGGGATAGATACGCAATGTCAGCTTGTATGCTCTTCTGGTTAAAGAAGCCAATCGCAGTGGCATTAATGAAGATAAACCCAAGATTTTTGTCACGATAGTAGATAGGGGAGGTGTAACTACTTTGATGCCCTATATCGATTAAGCGACAAATTTGGCGCGTTGGGTTCATCGTCGATAAGTCATTGATAACGCGAACAGAAGGCAGTTCAGACATCTTTCTTAGCGAGGATTCTGGTCTGATGTTGTATTCAATGTAGTTATGGCTTGCCTCTTGGCACAAGGCATCGGAAACAAAGTAATTAGTGGCCTTGTTTTCGTTAGTTAAGGCGATGGAGAGGCGCGAGAGCATTGGATAGAACGAGCGCACAAGCTGAAACAGGTCGTCTAACGTCGAGGTAATATCTTGATCTTTAGCTGCGATTTTACTGAGTTGGGAGTAGTCAAACATGAGCGGGGCTGACCTTAATTTATAATTATGTAATTGTTTTTCTTTGATTTATTGATTTCTCATATTTAAGAATACGAACATACCAGTCCTGTTAACGAATTGTAATCTTGTCATCCTATAAATTCTAATCACATCACTAAAAATGTGGTTATTACATTTAAGAGTCATCCATTTTGTTAACTGGGTTGGCTTTTTGTTATATCGATCCAGATTTCTAATCCATTTTGGGTATTTACAGCGATGTCGGTTCCAGAAATTTTAGTCAATAAACATGATGATTATTAATAAGTTGGTGTGTCCAATAATGAAAATGGATGTGTTCTAGCCGCGAACTGAAGCCATAATTGTTAAATATTTGGTATATATAACGAGCTTATTGAGTGATGTGATGGTTAGTTCTCACGCGATCAAACTAAAATTGGAAATATGCGTCGATGATAATTAGGAGAGTGGCAGGCTTTGTGCCATCATTACCCTCATTGACAGGCGTGCAGGAAGCAGACCTAAGTAAACAACCGTTATTGATGATGGTGAACTAACGCAGAGTGCTTGCTCTGTTTAAGGTATGACGATGACAGATGAAGAAAGAATTGAGCTGCAGAAAAACAACCCACTGCACGGCTTAAAGTTAGAAACCATGATCACTGAGCTGGTGGATCATTACGGTTGGGAAATCCTTGATGCAGCGATGCGCATGAACTGTTTCAACACTAAGCCGTCTGTCGCGAGTGCGGTGAAGTACTTGAAGAAAACACAGTGGGCGCGCGAGAAAGTGGAGAACTTTTACTTGTACCGCTTCAAGCGTATGCCAAAAGCATCTGATCTTGAATATCAAATGCCACCACGTTCACGCACTTTCCGCCATGGGCTTGAGCCTAAAGAGCCAATGGAGCTGACGGTAGAATCCATCCTTGCATCTCAAGCTAAGGCCGCGTCTTCTTTTAAAGCGCGTCGCTCGGGTGGTAAAGGGCGCAATTTCCGCCGCTAATCGCTATGGTGGACTGAACAAGATACAAAAAAGGAGCATCATGCTCCTTTTCTTTTGCTATCTACTTTTGAAGTAGGGTAAACCCATCAAAGTTGTATTGCTCTGCGAGTGATTAGGCTTCGCGATTTTTCTTTTGATTCTTGATGAAATCACCTACGTAGATTGCAGCGCTGAAGACGAGAAACAGAGCAGAAACCGAAAACAGAGCGGGCATTTTTAGTATCCACGCAAAGGTTGCTGCTAAGAACGCAATGAAGCAGATCAGTCTGCTTGATGACATAACATGACCGAGTTTGATGTTCATAATGCCCCCTAATATGCTTGCTTCTTTTACGCAGTAAGTATCTCATTATTGGATAAAAATTAATCTAAATTAATATCAAACAAGATGATTATCAGGCTCTCTTCACAAATTTAGCGAACGCTATTTTAATGAACGGAAGTAACACTGCAAAGTCGAACGCACTTCTATAGCTAAAGGACATATCTGGCGATTTTTAATAACCGATTAATTGGCGTAGAAAAAGTACGCGGTGATTAAGAAGCTTGCAATGATAACGCTATTGCGAACATAGTTTTGTGGGATGTTGCGTGATATCTGAGCCGAATAGTAGCCACCGACTAGTGTGCCGAGCAATACCGCAAGTCCTGAACTCCAATCAATTGAACCATCAACAATAAACAAAACAATGGCTGCCATTGAAGCGCTTGCTGATACCAATAACTTAATACCGTTCATGACATTGATGTTGGTATAACCAGCTAAGGCAAGATAGCTTAGCGTGACAATACCGAGGCCAGCATTGAAGTAACCACCGTAAACGCATACCAAAAGCAGTAATAGAGCAGAGAAGAAGGCCCCAGCTTTACCTGCGTGTTTGTGCTTTGATGCCGCTTTTTTAATCAAGCTGTTGATGTGGCCACCAAAGGTAAAAAGCAGTGCAGCGAATAGGAGCAGCCAAGGAACAGATTGGGTAAAGAGAGCTTCAGGAGTGTGCAGCAGTAAGAATGCACCGATTGCACCACCCAGTACACTCAGAATCAAAGTCAACTTGAGTTGCTTTGTGCCCGATAGGATCTCTTGCCTTAATGCGTAAGCGCCACTGATGTAGCCTGCACAAGAGGCAAAGGTATTAGTTGCGTTGGCAGCGACCGGAGGGACGCCTACAAATAGTAGAGCGGGGAACGTAACAAAACTGCCTCCTCCAGCAATGGAGTTCAATATGCCACCAAGCACACCAGCGAGAAAGAGTATCAGCCATTCCATGGCACAGTTCCTAATTGAGAGACGAATAACTAACTTACTGCATTTTGAATCTAAAACCAGTCTTATCAGAATGTTATGAACAAGTTTGTGATTTGTTGCAATGGATGCTTAAGTTATCAATAAAAAAAGGGAGCCGGAAGCTCCCTAGGTAAAGTGCAGTTTGATTACGCTTCTACAGGCTTAGCTTTTAGGCTCTTAAACAACTTCATAAATAGAGGGCTGAATAGAACCAACACCGCAAGAATGGTAAAGCTCATAGTAATCGGGCGCTCCCAAAGGAAACTTAATTCGCCGTCACTGATCATAAGTGCACGTCTTAAGTTCTCTTCCATTAATCCGCCTAGGATGAAGCCTAGCAACAGAGGCGCTAATGGGAAGTCGGCTAATCTCAATCCTATTGCTGCCATTGCTACAAGCAACATGATAAAGACATCCATAGTGTTAAACGACACCAAGTAAACACCAGTAATTGAGAAGAACAGAATCATAGGTAGTAACACGGTTCTTGGCACAGCTAGTAGCTTAGAGATGTATGGGATCAACGGTAGGTTTAAAATCACCAGTACGATGTTACCGAAGTACATAGAGATGATAACTGACCAGAATACATCAGGGTGCTCAACGAACAGACGCGGACCTGGCTGAATACCGTAGGCAATCAAAGCACCAAGCATAATCGCCGTCGTACCTGAACCTGGGATACCAAGTGTTAATAGAGGAACAAACGAACCACTCGAAGCTGCGTTGTTTGCCGATTCAGGCGCAACAAGACCACGGATACTGCCTTTACCAAACTCTTTCTGCTTCTCTTTTGGTGCTAGACTACGTTCCATACCATAGCTTAGGAAAGCTGCGATAGTGGCACCAGCACCCGGTAGTACGCCTGTAAAGAAACCAAGGATAGAAGAACGAATCGATACAGGGGCTACGTCTTTGACTTCTTCTTTAGTCACTTTCATGCTGCCGATGTCGGACATTTTGCGGCTTTCTTCTTCACTGGTGTCTTTTTGAGGTTTAAGCACACCCATCAGAGTTTCACCAAGTGCGAATGTTGCCATCGCCAGTAGTAAAAAGCTAAAGCCGTCCATTAAATCGGTTAAGCCGAAAGTGAATCGTTCAACACCGACACCTTTATCGATACCTACCGTTGAAAGCATTAGGCCTAGAATGGTCATCATCCATGCTTTGATGACTTGTCCCGGCCCAGCAAAGGCTGCAACTGCTGACAAGCCAAGTAGCATCAGCGCAAAGTAGTCTGACGATTGGAAACTTAGCGATACACTTGCAAGCGCTGGTGCTGCGATAAGAAGCATGATCGCTGATAGCGTACCACCAGTAAATGAAGAGTAAGCCGCCAACGCAAGAGCTTTACCTGCTTGGCCTTTTTGCGCCATTGGGTAGCCATCAAATGCAGTTACCACGGTTGATGAACATCCCGGCGCATTGATGAGAATCGACGAAGTGGAGCCGCCAAATACCGCACCATAATAAACACCAGCCATTAGGATTAAACCTGAAGAAGGCTCTAAACCGTAAGTGATAGGGATCATTAGCGCGATCGCAGAGATAGGCCCTAAGCCTGGTAGCATCCCGATAAAGGTACCAACGAAACAGCCCACGATCACCATCATGATGTTCATCGGCATTACCGCGGTCGAGAGTCCTTGTAAAATTCCATCTAACATAATGCGGTTCCTACCAAAGTGTGTAGATAAGCCCAGGTTCTAGATAGATATCTAATCCCTGAGTTAATAGAAGATAAAAAACGATGACAAACGGGAATGAAGCTCCAATCAGGATTGGTTTTCTGCGCTCACCCAGTAGGTAAAAGCCTGCCAATAAGAAAAAGCCGGTTGCCAGTACAAAGCCTAGATAGGTAAGTCCAACACCATACGATGCCATTAGAACTAAGAAACCGATTAACAGCTTCCAGTTAAGCGGTGTGGTATCGCAGGATTTCTTCGGTTCTTGTTTTCCGGTTACAAGTAAGATCAGCGCCAGCCCAATACCCGCAAAGGTGAGTAGGGTTGGTAGTGTTCGTGCTGTAAAAGGTTCGTATTCATCACCGGGGAACAGTGGGATAAGGGTTGTCTGGTAGCCATAGCACAAGCAAACCAATAGGAAAACTAGGGCACCAATTCGATCGCGAGTGAGTAGGTTCTCTTTGGATAAGAACGTGTTCGATTGTTCCGACATATCCAACTCCATAAAAAATAAAAAAGCCATGCATGAGCGGGTTAATGAAGAATGTCTAGGATCACTAACGGAATGTAGGAAGAGAGTAGTGCTCAACTGCCTACAAATTACAAAGGAGATTGAGTGAACTCATGCATGGCAAAACAGAGAATAAGGAAGGGGGAGCTGTCGGTTCCCCCTGAATAGTTTTGTTACTTGAGGAAGCCAAGCTCGCGCATTAGGTCGCCCATTTGCTTCTCTTGGTCTTCTAGGAAGGAGTAGAACTCTTTGTCGGCTTTGTAGTTGTCGATCCAACCATTACGGTCGCGAACTACTTGCCACTCATCAGTGGTGTACATTTTGTTAAGCGCTTGGTTCCACTCATCAATTTTCGCTTGGCTTGTGCCAGGTGCAGCAAAGAAACCACGCCAGTTAGCAAATACAGTTTCATTGCCGTACTCAGTTAGCGTTGGGATGTCTGGTGCTGCATCTAGACGTTTAGGCGCTGTCACAGCTAGTACTTTTACTTGGCCAGATTTTGACATCTCCAACACTTCACCAAGGCCTGTTGAAAGGAGTTGAGTCTCACCAGATAGTAGAGCTGCCATCGCTTTACCGCCCGCATCGTAGGCAATGTAACGAACTTTCTTAGCGTCAAAACCTTCGCCTTTAAATGCGGCTGCTACGACTAGGTGGTCCATACTGCCACGTGCTGAGCCACCAGCGATTTTGACTTTACGAGGGTTAGATTCGAACTCTTTAACCACATCTTCCCAAGTATCGTACTTAGAGTCTGCTGACGTTACGATCGCGCCATAGTCCGCAATGGTTGCAGCAACAGGAGTTAGGTCACGGAAAGATTGTGGAAAAATACCAGTTAGAGAGCGAACAACAATCGGTGTTGAGTTGACCATCAGCGTATCTTCTTGACGCTTAGCCGTTTCAATAAGGTGTGCAATCGCTTTACCACCGCCGCCACCGGACAGGTTTTGGAAAGAGACATTTTCTACGATGTCAGACTTTACCAATACATCGCCAGTACCACGAGCAGTCATGTCCCAACCGCCGCCTGCGCCGCCAGGGATTAAGAAGTGGATTTTCTCTACGTCTGCCGCAAAAGTGTTGAATGAGAAGGTAGCGGCGATCACAGTCGCTGCGATAGAGGGTTTCATTGCCTTGAACATGTTTCACGTTCCTTATGTATTGTTCTCTTAGTTAAGCGAGAAACTTATTGATGTATTAACTACTGGGTATTGAGCGAAGTTCAAATAACCAGTCGATGCTCAAAGGTTAATGTTGTGTTAATGAATTGTCTTTAATGTGGTGATATTGAGGATAAAGAGCATTGAATTAATAAAGTTCATAAAGTTCATGGCTCGCAAATCGGACGATGAAGCATCTTTTTGACATGAAAATATGTATAAAATAAGACGGCGTTAATAATAGATTTATAAGATAAGCGTAAGATAAAAAAGAGAAATTTCCATTGAAGAGTAACGGGAGCTGATTTTTGTAAACTTGTGAGAACGAAACCTGAGAGTTATCACGTAAAAGCTCTAAATATATAGAATATTGTATTGATATTGGGAATGACCGTTAACATAATGTGATAACAAGGCTTAATAACCCGGTGGGAATTCTCCAATATCACCCAACAACTCTTAAGGATCTAAGAGGCAATTGTTCAAGGATAGAAGAACATGAAAGATGCAAAAATTTCGTTGCGGTTTACCGTGGGTGGAATGTTTTTACTTGCAACTATATTGACGGCGACCGTTGCAGTTTCACTTCAATATTATTTCAGTAAGACGATGGCAACGGAGCATACCTTGTCGAAACTGACGATGGTGTCCCAAGAATTAAGTGATTATGTTGAAGCGATTGATTCTGATGCGATCAACACGGCGCAGCTGTTGTCTTCTGTTAATCGTTCCATTAGTAGCCAGATATCGAAGCAAGAAGCTCGAAATATTCTGTCTGAAGCGATCAAAGACAACCCACTTTTCTATAGCATCTATATTGGCTCTTCTAACGACGACTTCTTCCAAATCATCAACCTCGACTCTTCACCTATTGTCAGAGAAAAAATCGATGCTTCAGAAACCGACCGTTGGGTTGTGATTGAAATTGCAAATAGCTCTGATGGGCGACTTCGCTCTACAAGTTATTATGATGAGGCATTTAACCTTCGTGATGTCGTAACTGAATCGAGCAATTATTTCCCTACAACGCGTCCTTGGTACATCTCTGCTTCGACTGATGTAGTCGGTAAGACTCAGCCTTATCTTTTCCAGCATCTGCAGATCACAGGACAAACCTACTCACTGGCATTCCAATCGAAAAATGACCAAAACAGCCAGCACGTGATTGGCATTGATATTGTGTTGTCTTCATTGGCTAACAAACTTTCAGCAACAGCGCTAGGGCTAGAGGCGGACAGCCAAGTTGAGTCTTTTTTATATTCAACGTCAGGTAACATTATTGCGACTAACCGAAAGCGAGAGCCTAAGTCATCCGCTTTTGAAATTAAGCCACTTTATCTTACGAGTAGCCAACAAGCCTTGGTTAGTGAGACGGGGCCAATTCAAATCTCTAACCAGAATGACTGGGGGCCGATGGACTTTTCTGTGTCTGGGCAACCCAATGGCTATGCGATTGATATGTTGGAGTTGATTAGCCAGCAGACGGGCATAGAGTTTAAATATGTGAACGGATTTTCATGGCAAGAGCTGACCGACAAGTTTCGCGAGGGTGAGTTAGATGCAATACACTCGACCCTCAAGAATGAATCAAATGGTGTTGTAGGGCATTACAGTCAACCTTTATACCAATTGCCTTTCTCAGTAGTGACCAGAGAGCAAGATTCTGGCGTAACCACTTATCAAGCACTCGCAGGTAAAAAAGTCGCGATTCTGTCGGGTTGGTCAATCACCGAGGAGCTTAAACAGCAATACCCCAAGGTTGAATTAATCTCACTTCCAAGCCTTAAGGCCGCTTTTGACTGTGTGGAGAGCAAAGCATGTGATGCAGTATTAGATGTTAAACCTGTCTTGGATTTTGCTCTTGAACGTTTTTTCCATTCTGGGCTGCGCAATAGTGCTGAGCTGGTGGACCTTCAACAAGACTACGCCAGTGACTTTTACCTGGTGCTAGGAGAGCAGCATCAAGCGCTACTCCCAATCATCAATATGGCATTAGACAGCATTACGCCAAAGCAGAAGGCCGCGTTAGAAGCTAAATGGTTTCATCATGAGGCGATTGATAGTGACACAACGGTGCCTTACACCGAACTTTATGAATTGATACCTTCGGCAACATTGGAAGGTGAAATGAGGCAGATTCAGCTAAATGGAGAGAGTCGCCACCTTTACTTGCGCAAGATAGAGACAGGAGAACACTACTCAGAATATTTTGCTGTGGTCATACCGGAACAAGAGATCTATCAAACCGTACATAAACGCGTCGCGACTTCGATTGGCATTACTGTGCTGCTGATGGCACTTACCCTGCCAGTGGCGTGGATTTTTGGTGCTCCGATTGTTCGCCCAATTCGTAAGCTACAAGAAGAGACGCTTAAGATAAAGCAGCGACGCTATGATGACGTAGAGATGATCGAAACTCGTATTAAAGAAGTTTGGGACCTCTCTGTGGCTGTGAAAGACATGGCAAATGAAATCAAGACGCACGAACAGACACAAGAAGAATTTGTTGAGGCGTTTATTAAGCTTATCGCACAGGCTATCGATGATAAATCTCCTTACACGGCAGGTCATTGTAATCGTGTTCCAGAGCTTGGCATGATGTTGGCAGAAGCGGTCGAGGCGTCAGATGAACCGCTATTTAAAGACTTCAAGTTTGCCAATAATGATGAAAGGCGTGAGT
This sequence comes from Vibrio sp. D420a, assembly GCF_030248625.1. Taxonomy (NCBI): domain Bacteria; kingdom Pseudomonadati; phylum Pseudomonadota; class Gammaproteobacteria; order Vibrionales; family Vibrionaceae; genus Vibrio; species Vibrio sp. D420a. Next base: position 59,991 of record NZ_JAHGAN010000021.1, read on the forward strand.
TTAGAATCGCAGCTTGGTTGCATGATTGCGGCAAGATCACTACGCCAGAGCACATTGTGGATAAAGGCACTAAGTTGGAAGCCAACTACAATCGCATTCACGAAGTGAGGATGCGTTTTGAGGTGCTGTGGCGAGATGCAGAAATTCAAGCGCTTGAGAAGCAGTTGTCACAACAACAAACCAAACAAGAAAGCGAGAAAGAGCTAGCAGAACTTCAACAAACGTTAATTGAAGAATTTGAGTTCATTGCGACATCTAATGTGGGTGGTGAATTCATGAGTGATGAGAAAGTTGCACGTATTCACCAGATCGCCAACAAAGTCTGGTATCGCCATTTTGATGACCGCTTAGGGCTCTCTCCTGTAGAGGAGTTAGCTCGTAAAGGGGAGGCGATTATGCTACCGGTGAAAGAGAAATTATTGTCTGATAAACCGGAACACATCATTCCGAGAGAGCGAACTGCCGAATATGATCCTAAACTAGGTATTCGAATGGCGGTGCCAGAGCACCAATACAATCTAGGTGAGGTTTATAACCTGTCGATTGCAAGAGGTACATTGACGGCGGAAGATCGCTTTAAGATTAACGAACACATGATAAGCACAATCAAGATGCTCGAGAACTTACCTTTCCCGAAAGAGCTGAGTCGCGTACCACGTTACGCTTCGACTCATCATGAAACATTAAAGGGAACGGGATATCCACGTAAATTAACGGCGAAGGATCTGTCGATACCAGAACGGGTGCTGGTGATATCCGATATTTTTGAGGCTCTCACGGCATCAGATCGTCCATATCGTAAGGCGAAGCCGATCAGTGTCGCCGTTAACATCATGCATAAAATGGCGTTGGATGAGCACATTGATATTGAGTTGTTCCGACTATTTTTGACGAGTGGCACGCATCTTAGGTACGCAAAGGCGTATTTGAAGCCCGAACAAATAGATAGTGTAGATATCGAACAATATATGAATTGAACGATGGGGAGTATATGAGGCGCTAGTAAAGACTTAATTGTTATTGTGGTAAAGCTCAATTAAAGGATTGTAATTGAGGTTATAGAAATATATCGTATGAAGTACTGCTCATGCGGAGTTTTTATAATAATCATTAATACGGATGTCTGGCTATATGGATAAGGTCTACGGAGCAGAGAAGAAGTTCTCTATTCGGTTTACGGTGGGTGGCATGTTTATCGTTGCCACAATCATCACTGCAATATTAGCGATCTCTTTGCAGTATTATTTCAACAACAAGCTCGCCACAGAGAATACACTTACCAAGTATTCTATTATTGCCAATAATATCAGCGACTATGTTAAAAGCTCGGATGGCGAGAGCAGTTACACAACAGGGTTATTGGCATCGATTCTGAGAGCAACTGATGACCGGCTTGATCAAGAGACACTCAAGAAGATCTTCGCCGATGTGCTGTCGAATAATGCGCAAATCTACAGCGTCTATTTAGGGGAGCGGGACGATAACTTTTTCCAATTGATCAACCTTGAGTCTTCTCCTATCGTTCGAGAGAAAATCAATGCAGCCCCTCAAGACCGCTGGGTTCTAATACGCATTTTTGACCAAGGCGAGCAGCGACTAAAACAAACCCACTTTCTGGATGAAAACTTTAACGTTCGCCATCAAATCTCAGAAAACAGCAATTATTTCCCAACTCAACGTCCTTGGTATGAAAGTGCGACAGAGCAGGTGAGTAAGACGGAACCCTACCTTTTTCAACACCTAAAGATCACAGGTCAAACCTTTTCTGTTGAGTTATCAGAGCATCAATTAGTGCTGGGTGTTGATGTCTTGCTCTCCTCCTTGTCCGATAAAATGAAAAGCATTTTAGTCAGCTCTGGCGCTAGCACTGGAGTTGAAGCATTTGTATTTCGACGTAATGGCGAAGTGACTGCGACTAATCTAGCACCGGACTTTGCAGACGAGATGCCTCAAGGCGTGCCTTTAGAGCTCACCCAAACTCAGCGAGAGCTTATCGAGAACACGCGCTCATTAAAAGTGTCAAACCAGATGGCTTGGGGGCCAATGGATTATGCTATCTCGGGTGAGCCAAGAGGTTATGCGATTGACTTACTCAAAGAGCTCTCCCGCTCAACTGGGCTTAAGTTCGAGTTCATCAATGGTTTTACTTGGAATGAGTTGTTACAGCAGTACAGCGACGGCTCATTAGATGTGCTGCACTCATTGCAGAACAATAACCAAGGCTATGCGACAGGGGCGTTCAGCGATCCCATTTACCAACTGCCTTTTGCAATCGTAGCGAATAAGCGCTTAGGCAAGATTGAATCGCTGAAAGAACTCAATGGTAAACGCTTAGCGATTCTTTCGGGTTGGTCAATCATTCCGGAATTTCGTTCTAAGTATCCACAGATTGAGTTGGTAGAGTTTTCAAACATTAACGACAGCGTACATGCTCTAAAAGCAGGAAAGGTTGATGGCTTTTTGGATAGCTCGGCAATTCTTAAATCTGCTATCCAGCAATACTTTTTGGTTGATATGAAGCTCAGTGAAGGTATTGAGGAGCTGGTGGAACAATTCCCATCCAATTATCACATCTTGATGCAAAAAGGCGATCAGGATGTCGTTGAAATCATCAATCTGGCTATTGCGAACATCAATGCGGAGCAGCGCACTTACTTAGAAGAAAAATGGCTGAACCCTAACAAGAAGGTTGCCAAAGAAGACATGCGCCGAGTTCCGTATCTAGAGTTGTATGAATTTGCTCATACTGAAGCTCTACATGGACAATTGGTGAAACGTAACGTTTCGGGCATCGACAAATACATCTACATCACACCAACCCGTGAGCAAGGGGATGAGTATTTTGCGGTGATTGTTCCAGAGAGCATCGTGCTGGCTCAGGTGATGGACAAGGTCGCGAAATCGGTATTAATCACCGGAGTGTTCCTGTTGGGCTTGTTACCATTGGCGTGGCGCTTTGGTTCGCCAATTGTTAATCCAATCACCACCCTGATTGCGCAAACTGATCTGATTAAAGAGCGTCAGTATGATGGTGTGAGACCTGTTAACACGCGTATCTCAGAAATCGACGAACTGTCGACAGCGATTGTTGATATGTCAAAAGAGATTAAACGACACGAAGAAGCGCAAGAGGCGTTTGTAGAAGCCTTCATTAAACTCATTGCCCAAGCCATCGATGACAAATCTGCGTATACAGCAGGGCACTGTAACCGTGTACCAGAGCTAGGCTTGATGTTAGCTGAGGCTGCAGAGCAGTGTGAGAGTGGTCAATTTAAGTCGTTTAAGTTTAACAATGATGATGAACGACGCGAGTTTAGAATTGCAGCTTGGTTACATGATTGCGGTAAGATCACTACGCCAGAGCATATTGTCGACAAAGGCTCTAAGCTAGAAGCGAACTATAACCGTATCCATGAGGTTCGAACCCGTTTCGAGGTGTTATGGCGTGATGCTCAAATCAAAGCGCTAACTCAACAGCTAGAAGGTCAATTCAGCCAAGAAGAGATCGATAATCAACTCAAAGTGGCGCAGGCTCAACTGCAAGATGACTTCTCATTCATTGCGACGTCGAACGTGGGTGGTGAATTCATGAGTCAAGATAAGGTCGAGCGAATCAAGCAGATTGCTGACATCACATGGACGCGTCATTTTGATGATAGGTTGGGTCTATCGCCGATTGAAGAGCTCAATAAGCAGGGTAATGCTCATCTACCTGCTACAGAGAAGCTGCTATCGGATAAACCTGAACACATTATTAAGCGCGACCGTCCAATTGAGTTCGACCCGAAACATGGGATTAAAATGGATGTACCTGAGTACTTATATAACCAAGGAGAGGTTTATAATCTGAGTATTGCTCGTGGCACGCTAACGGCAGAAGACCGTTTTAAGATTAACGAGCATATGATCAGTACCATTAAGATGCTTGAGAATCTTCCTTTCCCTAAAGAGCTCAGCCGCGTACCTCGCTATGCTTCGACCCATCATGAAACATTAAAAGGGACGGGTTACCCGCGTAAACTTAAGGCAGACGACTTGTCTATTCCTGAACGTATCTTGGTTATCTCAGATATTTTTGAGGCGTTAACGGCCGCAGATAGACCCTATAAGAAAGCCAAGCCTATTAGTGTGGCTGTCGACATCATGTATAAGATGGCGTTAGATGAGCATTTAGATATCGATTTATTCAGACTGTTCTTAACCAGTGGTACGCACATTCGTTATGCCCAAGAGTATCTAAAACCAGAGCAGAACGATAATGTAGATATTGAAAAATATATGGAGCAGGACGTTCTCTTAAAAGCGGTTTAGCTTTCCCAATCCCCCCCAGTCAACCCAAATACAGGCGTACCAAAGTGTGCGCCTTTTCTATACCTGATGGTTTTCTTTTCCAAATACCCTTTTTACGCATGAGATTGTCGACCAATACTCAGACTCTCACACTATTGTCGACAGTGTCTGTTTTCCTCGAAAAGCTTAGAAATACGCTTGATTATGAATATTGGTCAATTAAATCATGTGTTTAGCATAAATTATGTGTTTCTAAGATACGATCTGGATAAAAAGTGTAGGGCTATACCTTAGTCTAAATTGTCGACAATATGCTTGATTGTTGACAGTTTGGCAGGCTATCTTGTTATCAATGTTGAATGATTGTTAACAATTAGAGCGATTCTAAAAACAATCATTAGAGATGAATATGTAGGATTAGGGTGAAAAGAAGATGGCTACGACAGCAGTAAATACCTTGCTTAACGATGACCCTAAGTTAAAAGGGGGCGACAAAGAGCATACTAAGTCAGCAAGTCTGACGGAGTATCTGATTGAAGCCATCGTGAGTGGTGAACTTGAGCCTGGCGCAAAAATCTCTGAACCAGAGTTGGCTAAGCGATTTGAAGTGAGTCGTGGCCCGCTACGTGAGGCAATGATGAGAGTGGAAGGGCTTGGGTTGATTGAGCGCATTCCCCATGTCGGTGCTCGCGTAATTACCCTTTGCGAAGAGAAGCTGATCGAGCTCTATTCCGTACGAGAAGCGCTTGAGGGTATGGCAGCGAGATTGGCAGCCAGATACATCACAGCTGAAGAGCTAATGGGTTTAGAGGGGCTGTTACTGACTCACTCAAAGCACATTGACCAAGTAGATGGCGCATCTTACTTCCATCAGCACGGTGACTTTGACTTCCATTACCGAATCATCAAAGCGAGTCGCAATAGTAAGTTAGAGGCGCTTTTGTGCGATGAGCTATATCACTTGCTCCGCATGTACCGCTACCAATCTACTCGCGCTCAATCACGCCCTATTGAAGCACTTAACGAACACAAGTTTATTCTGCAAGCAATCAGTCAACGAGATGAAGAGTTAGCAGAAATGTTGATGAGAAGACATATATCAGGCAGTCGCCGCCTTATCGAGCAGCGATTGCAAGTTAAACAGGACGCTCAATAAATCGAGTGAATCTGAAGTTCTTACTTAAAGAACATAAAGCATTTAAAGCGTGGTGACTGCACCAGTTCGCAGTAACACCAACAGAAATCGAACACATCAGGGAGAGAAATCATGAATCTATCGCCAGGAGCTAAGTTTCGTGAAGCGGTTGCAAACAACCATCCGCTGCAGATCGTCGGAACCATTAACCCTTATTGCGCCATGATGGCGAAAAACCTAGGGCATCAGGCTATCTATTTGTCAGGAGGTGGTATTGCCAATGCGTCTTACGGACTACCAGATTTAGGCATCACTACATTAAACGACGTGTTAGTGGATGTAGAACGTATTACCAATGCGTGTGACCTGCCTCTGTTGGTCGACATTGATACTGGCTTTGGCGGGGCATTTAATATTGCTCGCACGATTAAAGCGATGGAAAAAGCTGGCGCCGCGGCGGTTCACATGGAAGACCAAGTGGCGCAAAAACGATGCGGTCACCGTCCCAACAAAGCCATTGTAAGCCAAGCTGAGATGGTCGACCGAGTAAAAGCGGCGGCAGACGCAAGGGTAGACAGCGACTTTGTGATCATGGCGAGAACAGACGCTTTGGCCGTGGAAGGCATCGATAGTGCTATTGAACGTGCAATTGCATGTGTAGAAGCGGGCGCAGATATGATCTTCCCTGAAGCGATGAATCAGCTTGATCAATACGTGAAGTTCTCAACAGCACTGCAATCTGCCACAGGCCGTCATGTTCCTATCTTGGCCAATATTACAGAGTTTGGTCAGACACCATTATACAACTGCAAAGAACTGGCAGAGGCTCATGTCGACATGGTTCTGTACCCGTTGAGCGCCTTTAGAGCGATGAATAAAGCGGCAGAAAACGTCTACAAACACCTGTTAGTCGAAGGCAATCAAGAGGCGCTGCTAGATTCAATGCAGACACGTAAAGAGCTTTACCAGCACCTGAATTACCACGATTACGAGAATAAGCTTGATCAGCTGTTTGCGAGTGACGAGAGCTAATAGAGCGGCTCAGTAACGTAATTAGAAATAACGAATTTAAAGAAACATTAAGAATACTTAATCCAATAACGTGAAACGGTTAGCTCGACCTATAACAGCCAAGTGACTCTATATTTTGGATGAAATATGCGCTTAGGATTGAATCAAGAACGCACCAAAGAGTGCAGGCAGCTAACACAGAGAAGGAGTTCATCATGACCACTACATTGAGCAACAAAGCAAGTGTCGAAGAGAAAGCGCCAGCTAAGGCACCGATCGGCGGCGCGGGTCTTCGAGGCCAAAGTGCAGGCGAGACCGCTTTGTGTACTGTAGGTAAATCGGGTACAGGCCTGACTTACCGCGGTTACGACATTACAGATCTTGCCAATAATGCCCAGTTTGAAGAAGTGGCGTACCTGCTGCTTAGAGGTCACCTACCGAATGCGAAAGAGCTTGATGATTACAAGACTAAGCTTGTTGGCTTACGTGGCTTACCTGAATCATTAAAAGCAGCGCTTGAGTTAATTCCAGCGGACGCGCATCCAATGGATGTGATGCGTACGGGTTGTTCCATGCTAGGTAATATTGAACAAGAGATAGACTTTACTCAGCAGCTTAATGCGACTGAGCGAATGCTTGCATTGTTTCCTGCCATTATCTGTTACTGGTATCGCTTTAGCCACGATGGCGTAAGAGTAGATACTGAGGATCACAGTGAAGCGTGTATCGGCGGCTACTTCTTGAAAATGCTAAGCGATGAAACCCCAACTGAGCTACATAAGCAGGTGATGCACTGTTCACTTATTCTTTATGCTGAGCATGAGTTTAATGCTTCAACGTTTGCGGCGCGCGTGTGTGCTTCGACCTTGTCTGATATTCACTCTTGTGTGACTGCGGCGATTGGCACACTACGAGGCCCTCTGCATGGTGGTGCGAATGAAGCTGCAATGGAGATGATTCAAGATTGGCAGACACCAGAAGAAGCTGAATCCAATATCATGCAGATGCTTGCCAATAAAGACAAAATCATGGGTTTTGGTCACGCTATCTACCGTGAAAGCGATCCACGTAACGCTTTGATTAAGCAGTGGTCTAAGGCGCTTTCTGAAGAAGTGGGTGACACTAAACTGTATGCAGTTTCAGAGCGTGTTGAGTCGGTAATGAAGCGCGAGAAAGGTTTGTTCTGTAACGCAGACTTCTTCCATGCCTCGGCGTATCACTTCATGGATATCCCAACTAAGCTGTTCACTCCGATCTTTGTGATGAGCCGTCTAACTGGCTGGGCTGCGCATGTGTTCGAGCAAAGAGCGAATAACCGTATCATTCGCCCAAGTGCAGACTACACGGGTCCTGAGCACCAAGAGTGGTTGCCTATCCATTTGCGTTAACTGTAACGATAGACAGAGTGGATTGCTCTGTCGGCAATGGATGTCGTCAGGCTCTATTTAGACGTCATCCACCTTTATCGAGCAGTGAAGTTACGCCCAATATGGAGGGGCGATTATGACCGAATATACCCAAGACCGTGAGCAGTATCGAAATCAGTTTCGAAAAGTGTTGCCGGGAACTAACCTTGAATTTTATGACGTACGTGACGCGGTTGAGCAACTTGCTCCCGGTAGCTACGACACCTTACCTTACACCTCTAAAGTGTTGGCTGAGCAGATTCTAAGACGTTGTGATATCGACTCACTACAAGCCAGCCTAGAGCAGATCATCGAAAGAAAACGAGAGCGTGATTTCCCTTGGTATCCCGCACGTGTTGTTTGTCACGACATCCTTGGCCAAACTGCATTGGTTGATCTCGCAGGCTTGAGAGATGCAATTGCGGATCAGGGCGGCGATCCAGCCAAAGTAAACCCTGTGGTTGAGACGCAGCTGATTGTTGACCACTCATTGGCTGTTGAACACGCCGGCTTTGAAGATGACGCATTTGATAAAAACCGCGCAATTGAGGAGCGTCGTAATGAAGACCGCTTCCATTTTATCGAGTGGTGTAAAACGGCCTTTAAGAATGTGAATGTTATCCCTGCGGGTAACGGGATCATGCATCAGATCAACCTTGAGAAGATGTCGCCAGTTATTCAAAATAAAAACGGCCTAGCATATCCAGACACCTGTGTCGGTACCGATAGCCATACTCCTCACGTTGATGCATTAGGCGTTATCGCGATTGGTGTTGGCGGACTAGAAGCTGAAACCGTGATGCTGGGTCGGCCATCAATGATGCGTTTACCGGATATTGTGGGTGTTAAGCTTACTGGTCAGCGTCAAGAAGGCATTACTGCAACAGATATCGTGCTCGCGATTACTGAATTCTTGCGTAAAGAGCGTGTTGTCTCTAGCTACCTGGAGTTTTTCGGGGAAGGGGCGAGAGCTTTGTCGATTGGTGACCGTGCGACGATCTCTAACATGACTCCGGAGTATGGCGCGACTGCGGGTATGTTCTACATCGATGAGCAGACTATCCAGTATCTCAAGCTAACAGGGCGTGAGCCAGAGCAGGTCGACTTGGTAGAGCGCTACGCTAAGCAAGTTGGGCTTTGGGCTGATGATATGACTTCAGCGAAATATGAGCGTGTGCTTGAGTTTGATTTGTCGCAGGTCGAGCGAAACCTTGCTGGCCCGTCTAACCCTCATCGTCGACTACCAACTTCTGAGTTACAGCAACAAGGAATCAGCCATGAAGAGCTGACTGCCAGCGAAGACGATCAAATGCCAGATGGCGCGGTGATCATTGCTGCTATTACCTCTTGTACCAATACCAGTAACCCAAGAAATGTGGTCGCAGCAGGCTTAGTCGCTAAAAAAGCCAACCAGTTGGGGCTTGTTCGCAAACCATGGGTAAAAACCTCGTTTGCTCCGGGGTCGAAAGTGGCCAAGCTTTACCTTGAATCGGCAGGCTTGTTGGATGAACTTGAAACGCTGGGCTTCGGTATTGTCGGCTATGCCTGTACGACCTGTAATGGCATGAGTGGCGCACTTGATTCGAAGATTCAACAAGAAATCATAGACAGAGATCTTTACACGACAGCGGTGCTATCTGGAAACCGAAACTTTGATGGTCGTATTCACCCTTATGCCAAGCAAGCGTTTTTAGCATCTCCTCCACTGGTTGTCGCTTATGCGCTTGCAGGGACAATGCGCTTTGATATTGAGAAGCACAGCCTTGGCAATGATGCATCGGGCAATCCGATCTATTTGAGCGACTTATGGCCAAGTGACGAAGAGATCGATGCAGTTGTAGCGCAGCACGTGAAACCGCAACAGTTTAACGACATCTACATTCAAATGTTTAAGTTGGATGAAGGGTTGTCTGCCAGTGAGCCTCTTTACGATTGGCGCCCGATGAGTACCTATATCCGTCGTCCTCCATATTGGGAAGGCGCTTTGGCAGGGGAGCGTTCGCTGAAAGGAATGCGACCACTGGCAATTCTGGGTGACAACATCACCACGGATCACCTTTCTCCGTCTAATGCGATTCTCGCGAGCAGCGCAGCCGGTGAGTACTTAGCCAAAATGGATGTGCCAGAAGAGGACTTTAATTCTTACGCGACTCACCGAGGCGATCACTTAACGGCGCAACGTGCCACCTTTGCTAACCCTAAGCTCTTTAATGAGATGGTCCAAGAAAATGGCAAAGTGGTACAAGGCTCACTTGCTCGTGTCGAACCTGAAGGCAAGGTAACGCGTATGTGGGAAGCAATCGAAACCTACATGGACAGAAAGCAACCGCTGGTCGTGATTGCTGGGGCCGACTATGGTCAAGGCTCTTCTCGAGATTGGGCTGCTAAAGGTGTTCGCTTGGCGGGTGTAGAAGCGATTGTTGCTGAAGGTTTTGAGCGTATCCACCGCACCAACCTAGTCGGCATGGGCGTGCTGCCACTGCAATTTAAAGCAGGGGAAAATCGCAATACGCTCAAGCTAGATGGCACAGAACTGTTTGATGTCCATGGGGATATCACACCAGGCGCTGATCTCGCGTTGGTTATTACACGTCAGGATGGTAGCCGAATGGATGTGGCAGTGACTTGTCGTCTGGATACCGAAGACGAAGTGCATGTCTATCAAGCTGGTGGCGTACTTCAACGCTTTGCCAAAGACTTTTTGGCTCAGTAGGGAGGCATTATGAGTATTCATCAATTGAAAATTGCGGCCACCTACATGCGAGGCGGCACTAGTAAAGGTGTTTTCTTTAATCTTGTTGACCTGCCAGAGCGTGCGCAAACGCCCGGTGAGTATCGAGACAAGTTACTGATGCGCGTTATCGGTAGCCCAGATCCTTACGGCAAACAGACAGACGGCATGGGAGGAGCAACATCCAGTACCAGTAAGGTTGTGATTGCATCTAAGAGTGAACAACCCGGTCACGATGTCGATTATCTATTTGGTCAGGTAGCGATTGATAAACCGTTTGTTGATTGGAGCGGTAACTGTGGCAACTTATCAGCTGCTATCGGGCCTTATGCCATTCATGCTGGTCTAATTGATCCAGAACGAGTCCCAATGAACGGCGTCGTTGAAGTTCGGGTTTGGCAAGCCAATATCGAGAAGACAATTATTGTCCATGTACCAATGATTAATGGTCAAGTTCAAGAAGTCGGTGATTTTGAGTTAGATGGCGTGACTTTTCCAGCCGCTGAAATTCAGGTCGACTTTCTGGAACCCGCTGGTGAGGTGGGGAGTGTGCTTCCAACCGGACAAGCGGTTGATCTACTCGATGTTCCTGAATTGGGTTGTATTGAGGTGAGTTTGGTTAACGCAGGGATACCAACCATCTTTGTTGATGCATCCGTTCTTGGATATCAAGGAACCGAACTGCAAGAAGACATCAACTCTGACGAGAAAGCCTTAGCGCTGTTTGAGTCGATTCGAGCGCACGGCGCTGTTGCCATGGGTTTGATTGAAGACATTAGTGAGGCTCAATTGCGTCAGCACACGCCGAAGGTAGCGTTTGTATCGCCACCAAAACCGTATAAAGCATCTAGTGGGAACATGGTCGAAGAGGCTGAGATTGACGTCTTGGTTAGAGCGCTGTCCATGGGCAAACTGCACCACGCCATGATGGGAACAGCAGCTGTTGCCATAGCATCGGCCGCCGCCATATCCGGAACACTGGTTAATCGCGCTGCAGGTGGTGGCGAACGAGATTTTACTACTTTTGGACACCCTTCTGGAACGTTAAAGGTGGGAGCCGGTGCTTCGTTAACCCCTAAAGGGTGGGCGGTAGAGAAAGCCATGATGAGCAGAAGTGCTCGGATCCTGATGGAAGGGTTAGTGCGCGTGCCTTGTCCATTGTAGATGCTTGGGTCTTGGCATGGCCTGTTTATTAAGGCATTGGCTGTGCTAAGACCAGAACAAGCTATTCAATATGGGAAATAACACGTAAAGACAAAAGGTCAACAAGCCGAGTATACGGCTGATCGTTTTCTGACGAATTCAAGGAGGAGGCGTTATGTCTTCTACACTAGAGCAAAAAGAGCAATCAATTGAAACTTCAAACCAAGGTGCGATGCAAACAGGAGCTTACCAAGCTGCCTATGATTTTGCGACGCGTAACCCTGAGCAATACTGGCAAAGCCAAGCTCAGTGTATTGACTGGTTTGAAGAACCTACCCGAATTTTAGAAAAAGATGACAATGGTATCGAGCGCTGGTTTGCTGACGGCGTGATGAATACGTGCTGGCTTGCACTTGATTACCATTGTGAGCAAGGACGAGGCGATACCACTGCGCTGGTCTATGACTCTCCTGTAACAGGCGTTAAGAAGCGCTACAGCTATGTGGAGCTGCGCGATCAAGTAGCGAAAGTCGCCGGCTTGCTAGCGGCTCAGGGTGTCAAAAAGGGCGACCGAGTGGTTATCTATATGCCGATGATTCCGGAAGCGGCGATGGCGATGCTTGCCTGTGCGAGACTCGGTGCGATTCACTCAGTGGTATTTGGAGGTTTTGCCCCTCATGAGCTTGCGGTACGCATTGAGGACGCCGAGCCTAAGATGCTGATCACGGCGTCGTGTGGCATCGAAATCAACAAAGTTATTCCTTACAAGCCTTTGGTTGATAGAGCTATCATGGATAGTCGCTGGAAGCCACAAAATGTACTGGTGCTTCAACGACCTGAATGTGAAGCTGAGTTACAGAATGAGCGAGATTTGGATTGGCAGCAGGAGATGGAGGACTCACTGCCTCACGGTTGTGTGCCTGTGCTTGCAACGGATCCTCTTTATATCTTGTATACCTCAGGCACTACGGGCAAGCCGAAAGGGGTTGTACGTGATAATGGTGGTCATGCGGTTGCGATGAAGTATTCGATGAGTACTATCTACAACATGCCACAAGACGGGGTTTTCTGGGCTGCTTCTGATGTCGGTTGGGTTGTTGGCCACTCTTACATTGTCTATGCGCCTTTAATCCACGGTTGTACGACGATTCTTTTTGAAGGTAAGCCAGTTCGAACTCCTGATCCGGGCGCGTTTTGGCGAGTTTGTGAAGAGTATTCTGTGAACGTTTTATTCTCAGCTCCTACAGCGTTTCGTGCAATCAAGAAGGAAGACCCAGAGGGTGAGTGTCTTAAGCAATATGATCTATTAAAACTTGATACCATCTTTATGGCGGGTGAGCGTTTGGACCCACCAACCCTAGAGTGGGTTGAAAGTAAAACAGCTAAACCGGTTGTCGATCACTGGTGGCAGACCGAGACAGGTTGGGCGATAGCCGGTAATCCTACCGGCTTAGAACTGATGCCAGTGAAAGCCGGCTCAGCAACTAAACCTGTTCCGGGCTATCAAGTTGAGATCCTCGATGAGTTAGGAGAAACGGCTCAACCAAATCAGCAAGGCTTTGTTGCGATTAAGCGCCCTCTGCCACCGGGTTGTCTCCCTACAGTTTGGCGCAATCATGATCGCTTCGAATCCGGCTACTTGAGTCAGTTCCCCGGTTATTACGTTTCTGGCGATGGCGGATACCTAGATGAAGAGGGTTATCTATTCATTATGGGACGCATCGACGATGTGATTAACGTTGCGGGGCATAGATTGTCGACTGGTGAAATGGAAGAGATTGTCGGTGGTCACCCTGCTATTGCTGAATGTGCGGTTGTGGGAATTCACGATGACTTAAAAGGGCAGCTTCCGCTTGGACTAGTGGTGCTCAAAGATGGCGTGAAAGTCGATGACGTTGAGCTTCAAGGAGAGTTGGTAGGAAAGGTTCGAAATGAAATTGGTGCGGTTGCCTGCTTTAAACAAGCGCTGGTAGTTGAGCGTCTACCTAAAACTCGCTCGGGCAAGATTCTGCGTAAGACGATACGACAAATCGCGGATGGAGAGCAGTACGTTGTGCCTTCAACAATCGATGACCCATCTAGCCTTAAAGATATTGAAAAAGCGCTACACAATTAGGTCTTTTCTTAAGTTATGTAAAGAAGGTACTGAACTAACCAAACTTTTACAAAAAATGCAGTTAAAAAATGAGGATGTCCCGTGGGATGTCCTTTTTTTTGGGGATGTCTCTAGTAAGCACGAATAGTGCAGAACACTTACACTTATAGTTGCAGTGCCTCAGGCAGGTTTAAACCGCAGACGGGGTGAGTGATAGTTAAGCAAAAAACTAAAATTGAAGTACTGCTGTGTCGTATAGCATTGAAGAAGAGTATGTTGCTTGGGTTGTAAAGTTTGTCTTCGAGGGAGCTAGTGATTCTAACTTTCTAAAAGTAAATTCGGTAACACCAGCTTCGCGTGAGATTAACAACTAATTTATTGGCTGTAATGAGCACCGATTAGAAGAACTGATGATGAAGGGGCGCTCGAAACTAGTTTGAATGATACTGGTTTTTTATACAGTATTGGTTTATAGTTGTGTTGTGCAAAATGTTCTATAGGTCACTGTAAACAGTGTAACTGGTTGCACAGGTTGTAAGTTGTAGATATTGTGCTGGAATATCTAGAACTAATATAAAAGGTTATCTATGGCTTACTTTAAATTCTACAATATTCAACTACTTCCAATGGATACAAAGAAAACGGAGGAAGTTGGTGTTGAGGGCTATTGTAAATTGTTTGGTGCTATCGGGGAGCAAATTACTGAGATTCGTAAGAAAGGCTTGAAGCTTAGCTCTATTGCAGCGAGAATGCGCGGCGAAATGTATTTTGCTCCTTTCTCTGTCAGTATAAAAGAATACCCGAGTGAAGATAAAAACAACCCCAACAAACTTGTTCATGGATACTTTTTAAAGTTTGATGACGTTAATGAGCTTGTAGATACGGAAAGTGGTCAGCTTGAATATCGTTCTAAAGGGAATACTAGTAGTAAACGCTTCCAACTAGAATTTGTTTTCGATCCTATCAACCATATTATGGCAATTCATGATACTAGAGGCTTGCCGACTAAGAATCCGTTAATTGCGGGTTTAACTGAAATGTTAGATGGTTATGCCCATCGCTTGTTCCCAGAGCATAACCTAGAAATAGAAGAACTAACAGCAGCTGACTCAGTTCAAGAGTTTTTTGAGGAACCAAAACAAGGAATCACTTCATTTTCAGGCAAAGTAACATTTTCTAACTCAGATGACTGGGATGAAGACCTTAATGAAGAGTTACGCCCAGAAGCTCGTCAAGCAGAACGAGAGCTGAAAGACTTAAGTGTAGGTAAATGGGAAACGAAATATAACGCTTTCAAAGATAGCTTGATGAGTGATTTGCCCCGTTCTGCTAAGATCCAAATGATGCTAGCAACTTTGTACGGTAATGCGGAAGCTCGTTATGTTGCAGAAGATGGCACTAAGAAAAAGTACCATATGGAAGACCACCCTGTTCGTGAGCAATTGCCTGAACAGAATCAGCCAGAAGGCATTTTGAATAGAGCAATAGCTATTATTAGATTGGTAACAAAAGCCAAAGAGAAGACAAGAGTTTCAGAAGATATTTTGACTCGTAATAAGAGCCTTCTTGCGATTGAAGAACAAGAGCGCCAATAGTAGGTGAAATTGAATGGTTAAGCAAAAACCGACATTGATGTATAGATTGCTCTCAGATATTCCGGTGTTTGGGTCGGTTTTTGCTATCTGCAATGCTTACGCTCACAAGGGAGACCAGTTAGGAACAGTTGAAATTGCCTCGTTCGGTCAGTGGTGGAAGAGAATACTACGTAAAGCATGGTACACACTAGTTTTCGTAAGTGGTCTTGTATTGATTGCTCCTGAAAAAATCTGTAAATCGCCTTGGGTTCCGGCAGATACGATCTTAGGGGCATTCCCTAGTATTTTGGGTTTCGGCATTGGCGTTTATGCATTAATGTTCATCATGCCTAGTGATTTTTTGACATTTTTAAAAGAAAGAAAAGAGCGCGGGGCGAAGATTGGTCCAGAGATTGTGCCTGTTGATATGGGCTATCCCCTGATGACATATGTTTTGGTGATGTTCATAGCAGCTGTAAACAAGTTTTATCCGGAGAGTTACTATTTTAAATTCGCTAGTCTTTGGGCCTTGTTTTACGGTTTGGCTATTACAGTAGAATTAGTTTCATTCTTATTTGTTTCTTCTCGTATGATTCAAAAAATCAGAAGCTCAGAAAAACCAAAGACGACACGTTACCTCCGCAGGCATCGAAATAATAAGTGATTAAGGCAGCCCAATATGGCTGCCTTATTTATAGGTTCTTTTTGGCTTTTTTATTTTTCAATTGAACAAATTGTACACCCTAGACATGCTGATACAAGTATCTGTGCTTGTATCGTCGCTATGGGTAAGTAAACTAGGCTATAGTGTTATTTTGTGAAATAAAAGAAGACTCTACATCATGAGCCTAACATTGAGAGCTGCACAAAACTCAGACCTAGAGCAACTGAACGAGATGATGTTCGATCTACATCATTATCACCATCTCGCTAGCCCGGAGCACTTTAAGACTGCTGAGGAGATTGAACAGGAAAAGAGTATCGCTCGATACCTCGATGATCCTCAATGCTTGGTTTATGTGGCTTTGAAAGGACAGTTGATAGTGGGTTTTGTCACCGGACATTTTTGTGAATTGGTGTCCACGGTGAGTAAACCTGTTCAAATGGGCAGTATTGATGAATTGTTTGTTTTGCCTGAGTACCGAAATCAAGCGATTGCCGAGAAGCTTTTCAGTAAGTTAGAGAGAACATTTGATGATTATGGGGTGAAGCAGGTGTTCGTTGAAGTATGGGACTTTAATGACAATGCCAAGCACTTCTATCAAAAAATGGGGTTCATACCGCACATTCAATGGTGGAGAAAGTCTTTGGTGAAAAGCTAGGCTGCGCTTAGTGCGTGACTCCATTACACTGCGTTGTTTTCGTTCGTATTTTCTTATTTGTTTGTAGGTACTTTCGTTGTTATATCGTTTCTTCCTCATAATATTGGTTTCTATTTTAGGCATCTCGAATGTATCGGCTCAAGAACAACTGCCCGATAACCTAGCGGGTGCGCTCTGTTTAGTTAGAGCTGATGACCAAATTGTTTTGGTCGATGAGATCATTACGGGTCAATTATCTTTACCGGGTGGCACTATAGTGGCTGGCGAGCCTGCTTATGTCGCTGCTCAAAGGGAGACATGGGAAGAGGCCGGCCTAGCCGTTACTGTTGGTGACGTGCTTGGCTATACCGATGGTGCCGTGGTGTTTGATTGTATTTCTGATTCTGAGATCATCAGCTATGACATAAAAAACGAAATCGGTGGATTCGAATTGCCAATCTGGTTTGCTCCGCATTACGGTGTAGAGGTAAGCCGCGCTATGCTTCTGGCCCCTGAAACGCTTGATGCCAAAGAATATCGCTACCCAGAGCAGTGGGACACCATTGTCGAGATGTTTGGCCGCGCTTCCGAACAGCCTGTTACTTATGTTTCTGAGTTAGTCGCCGCAGCGCCTCAAATTCATCAAGGAGAGCTTGGTGTCATCGCAATGCTCCAAAACGCGATTAACTCACTGCCAAGTACTATTGGCTATACCATTCTAGCGACAGACCTTATTGCGCAGCCTTGGATATTTATCGTTGTTTTGCCTTTGATAGCTTGGCATTTTGGCCGTAATTTTGCGCTCAAGTTTGGCTTTACGCTTATCTCCGTTACCCTGCTTACCTTGATTGCTCATCAGGGCTTTGGTTTACCCCGCCCACACGCATACCTTCCAACGCTAAAGCTGGTGGAAAGTAGTGGTTATAGTTTTCCAAGTATGTTGGCGGCTATCTGGGTAAGTCTTACCAGTCTGGTCGTTTGGAAGCTTAAAAAGCTCGACGACCAAAAAGCGTGGTCTTGGATCGGTATTGGTCTGTTGTGGATTACACTATTTAAAGCATACTCAGGAAGTGCGTTCTTCAGTGATGTCTTAATGGGTGCGGTTTTAGGCGGCCTAGCGACTTGGCACATTGTTCGATTAGATACAAAGCCAGATGTAAACATTAGTGAGTTATTGAGTTCCAAGGCGGTTTGGTGGGGACTTGCGATTATTTCTATTGTTCTAACCGCCATATGGCCATTGCCCACTTTTACATTTTGGGTCGCCATTCTAATGACAATAGCCTGCTTAGTCACTTTAACTCACGCTAATCCCTTAGTGGGCCAGTTCTCATTCAATATTGTACTGGGCGTGATTGTGCTGCTTTTGGCAACCAATGGAGTAATTAGCTGGGCAGGAAGCTTTGTTTCGTTTAGCGGTATTGGCTCCTTGATTGTCGAAACACTTCGTTTTCCGCTGTTGATTCTGGTTGGTGTAGTTGCTTTCCGCTTACCTTGGAAAAGAGTTTAGAATCGACATCGCGTAATAAAAAAGGCTGTGAAGACAGCCTTTTTCAGTTTTTAAGGAAGGGCTAGAGCGCCTTTCATCGCATCGCGATTACTTATCAAAGATAAACTTATTAATAGCCGCAGCTACACCGTGGTCGTCATTACTTGCGGTGATGTAGTTGGCAATCTGTTTAGTCTCTTCCATCGCATTTTCCATTGCAATACCAAGGCCAGCGTATTCCAGCATATGGTGGTCGTTTTCTGCGTCACCCATACAAATTACCTCATCAGAGCGAATGCCAAGATGGTTCGCAATGGCTTCGATACCGACGCCTTTGTTTGATTTAGGGTTTAGGAATTCAAGGAAGAACGGAGCACTTTGAACAATCGTGAATTGAGATTCAAGTTGCTCTGGCAATTTCCCAATGATTTCTGTCAGTTTGCTCGGCTCTGCGACAATCATGGTTTTGATGATCTCGTGATCGTCTTCTAGTTCAGAAAAATCGAACTCAGTAATTTCTAGGCCGTTGATGCGCGCTTCAATGCCTGTGTATTCGTTGTTTTCTGGCGTGATGAGACCATGAACCTTACTGAATGCATGAACGTATCCACCCAATTCATGGGCAAGTTCAGCAATCTCCTTAGCCGCTTTACCGTGGCTGATTTCGCTATGAATCACTTCTTTGGTTGATACGTTTTGTACCATCGAGCCGTTATAGAAAAGGACAAAGTCGTCTTCGCCATTGATGTTCAACTCGTCGAGTTTGCTCTGCATCCCTTCAAGTGGGCGTCCTGATGCTAATACAACTTTTACGCCTGCTGCACGAGCTCGGGCAATCGCATCTTTGTTCTCTGCAGAGATGACTTTATCACTGTTTAATAGTGTGCCATCCATATCCAGAGCAATCAGTTTGTACATGTGGATCCTTACTTACTAAAAATAAAAAGCTAACAAAAATGAATGTTGGCAAGGATAAGGCAAGTGGAAACTGCAAGCTAGGGCTTTGATCAACGGATTTTGTAATACTCATTTGTTTGACCCAAGCCTTTAAGTGCTTTATCGTCTCCGCCTAATTTGTTTTACGAAATGATGTGAGCTGAGGGAAAGTTGTACAAGATTAATGAAATGTTTGAAACCATCCAGGGTGAAGGTGTCTTTACTGGTGTTCCAGCGGTGTTCGTACGCCTGCAAATCTGTCCGGTCGGTTGCTCTTGGTGCGACACAAAACAGACATGGGAAGCCCTTGCTGAAGATGAAACATCTCTTGGCGATATTATGGTGAAAACAGAAGACTCACCAACTTGGTCCTCAGTTGATGCTCAAGGCATAGTTGACCAATATGTTAAACAAGGCTTCAATGCTAAACATATTGTGATTACCGGTGGTGAACCTTGTATTTACGATCTTGTACCTTTAACTGAAGCCTTTGAAAAGATGGGGTGCCGCTGCCAAATTGAGACCAGTGGAACATCAGAAGTGAAAGCGACGGCGAACACTTGGGTGACGGTGTCACCTAAAGTGGCGATGAAAGCGAAGCTAGAAATCTTAGACAGCGCTCTGCAGCGTGCAGATGAAATTAAGCACCCAGTGGGTACGTCTAAAGATGTCGACCAACTTGATCACCTATTGGAGCGTGCGAAGGTCTCTTCAGAAACGGTTATTGCACTGCAGCCGATTAGCCAAAAAGATCGTGCGACGCAGTTGTGTATCGACACGTGTATCGAGCGAAACTGGCGCCTATCTATTCAAACGCACAAATATTTGAGCATTGCGTAACTCAGCAGCATTGTCGAAAAGGAATAAAAATGAAGAAAGCAGTTGTTGTATTCAGTGGTGGACAAGATTCAACCACGTGTCTGGTTCAAGCTCTGAAAGAGTATGATGAAGTTCATGCGATCACTTTTGACTATGGCCAACGTCATCGATTAGAAATCGAAGTTGCGCAGAGCCTAGCAAAAGAGCTTGGAGTAAAAGCGCACAAGGTTATGGATGTGACGTTATTGAATGAGCTTGCGATTAGCTCACTGACGCGCGATGACATCCCTGTATCTCATGAACTGCAAGAGAATGGCTTGCCAAACTCATTCGTACCAGGCCGCAATATCCTGTTTCTAACGTTGGCGGGTATCTATGCGTACCAAATCGGTGCTCAAGCGGTGATCACTGGTGTTTGTGAAACTGACTTTTCTGGTTATCCTGATTGCCGTAATGATTTTGTCAAGGCGATGAACTCTGCGCTTGTACAAGGTATGGACAGAGAGCTGGATATCAAGACTCCGCTTATGTGGCTGAACAAAGCGGAAACTTGGGCGCTTGCAGACCAGTACTCGGCGCTTGAGCTTGTTCGTAGTAAAACTCTGACATGCTACAACGGCGTAATTGGCGACGGTTGTGGTGATTGCCCTGCGTGCGAGCTGCGTAAAGTAGGGCTCAACGACTATCTTGAGAATCGCGAGCAAATCATGGCTGAACTGGTTCGTAAGCAATCGCTGAATCGCTAAAGCTATTAGCAGCGATGGGGTCGTTATACGCATCAATGATGCAGTTTCTTCCATTCGCTTTTGCTTGATACAGTGCTTGGTCAAGCACTGAATAGAGAATATCAAAGTCACTCAGTGATTTCTGCGTCGCCAAATAGGCGAAGCTTGCAGTAATCGTGAGTGGCTTTTTTGATTCTGACAGAAATTCACTAGTGGAAATAGCGTAGTGGATCTCTTCAACGCGCTCACGCACATCTTCGATATTGGTATCTTTTAGCAGAATGAGAAACTCTTCCCCACCAAGACGCCCCAATAGCTCTCCTTTGTTTAGATGCTTAACGATCTGATGGCTAACATGAACCAAAGCGCGATCGCCGGTAGGGTGGCCAAACTGATCATTAATCGTCTTGAACCTGTCTAGATCCAATAGAACTAATACGTGTTGTTTATTCGCTTTTGAAGACGCTTTAGTCTCTTTCACTCGCTTAATGATTTCTGCACGACTGTAGGCCTTGGTCATTGAGTCGATGGAAGCTTTGCGGCGTATTTTCTTATTCGAGTAAAATGTGAGGCTAGCTGTGACAACAAGTAATAGAACAATGGCGTTATACATCAGCTTTTGCTGTTGCATTTTCTCTATTTGAAGTTGGTTAAGGTCATGTTGATTGCGTAGCTGAGAGCTCTCTAGCTCTTGTTCATATTGATTGTGCGCTAAGCTCAATGCCTCTAGTGCTAACCGGTTATCTGTATTGCGAGTCGCGATTTGAGATTGCGCATATTGCTCATAGTAGAAGAGTGCTTGTTGGTAATCTTCTTGAGTCCGGTAAAGCTTCGATAGCTGCTGATATACGTCAGCTATATAGCTTTCTCGTTCAACTTGTCTCGCAAGTATCAAGGCGCGCTCGGCGTAATCAAATGCTTCACTCAATAGCTCCTGCTCTTCGAACATTTCGCTAATGGCGAGGTAGGCTTGAATGCGCATTACATCGTTATTGAGTTCGGTAGCGAGGCTCAAAGACTCAGTGAGGTATGCTCGTGCTATAGGGTATTGTTGGGTTGCGGTATATGCTTTTCCTAAGCCTAATGTCGTCATGGCCGTGCCGTAGTTGTGACCAGAAGAATAGAGCAATGTCTTAGCTTGAAGGAACTGTGAGATAGCTAGGTCGTAGCTAGACTGAGCCATATAGAGTTTAGCGAGACTGTGGCGAACCTGTGCTTTCATAAGATCAGAAGCACTGAGGCGTAAGTTGAGGGCTGCTTTCAAGTATTGTTCTGATTGATCAAATTGTTTCATCTCTTTGAAAAGGTTACCCAAATCATTGTAGATTCCAGATATGTCTTGCCCTTTAGGAAATGACTCAATTAAGGTCATATAGGTGTTGAGGGCTGCTTGGTAATCGCTTCTGAAGTACTGATTGTTGGCGATGACGCGATAAGCGATAGATTTGGGTACGATAGGGTCTGCAATATCGTTGATGTCTGCCTCAAGTACCGAGCAGTAGTAATTGGCTTGATGATAGCGAGATTGTTCATTGAATGAGCGACAAAGCTGGTACTTCAGTAGCAGCTTACCTGTTTCGTCACTTTGGGCTTTCATCTGTCTAAGCAGTTGAATGAATCCTTGCTGAGCTGTTTGATATTGTCCCTGACCATCTAAGGATAACGCTTCGATAAATTTCACCTCTAACGCTTGGTAATTTTCATCGCCTGAACTCCCTCCGTAGAAAGGTTGATTGTGACGTTTCATGTAGGTGTAGAGGAGGGCAGAAATATATAGTTTTTCACCGTCAGATTCAGCACTGGCGTATCGTGCCTTAAGCATATTGAAGGCTCGAGCTGAATCAGTGTTTAGTGTCGAAAGATACAGGACATTCCAGTCAGAGTTAGGAGTTTCGCCTAAGTGAATTTGAATATCAGCACCTGTCCTATCAATTTCAGATTTGGCAGGTAAGCTTATGAAGATAATTAAGAATAAAGAAAATAGGCGAATCACAGATGAGAGTCTGAACTAGATAAAGAACGTCATTCTAAATTTGGTTTGATCTTGGTTCAAATTATCCGTGAGAAGTGGATAGAAATGTGTGAGTGAAATCTCTGTCCAAGTTTGGAGTATGGCTAGAGCTTAAAAAGCAGATAAAAAATGGCCGCTGTTGAGCGACCATTTCTTATGATTTAGATGTATAGCTTAGCTAGGTCAGAAGGTTCTAGTTCTTTGCCTTCTAGAGACGCATTCCAGTTAACGCCAACTAGTACACCATCTTCAGCTAGCGTTAGTAGCCAATCTTCAACGAAGATATCAAGAGGGATTTCTAGTACTTCGAAATCAGCCCACTCTTCTACGTTGTGCGTTTGAGCATCTTCTTTTGAAGACCAGAAAGGCATAACTTCGCTATTTTCAAATTCAGTAGAGTCACATGCTAGCCAACCTTCTTCGTTACGAAGGCCCCATACAAGTTTAGTTTCTTTTGATTCAGAAACGAATAGATCAAGGTTTGCTTGAGTATCAGCTGTTAGTTTGCTCATGAAATAGTTCTCTATATTGATAACGGGGCAAGGTTACCATTAACGCCGTCTTAGGTACATGGCTTAAATGGGATAACCAATGCCTTTAATGGTTTATTTCAGAGTATTAAGCCTTTAAGCTACTTGGGTATGAAGGTTACTTTTCTATCTTAGTAAAGATGTGCCACTCTTCTTTAATGTGCCCCTTAAACCCAGCCACCGATGCCACCACTTTACGATTGAGTGCATGACTAATGTTGTCTTGGTTGATTCCCCCTGAAGCTGAATCACCATAGCCGACAATATTAATTCGTGATGGAGCGATACCATTGCTGATCAGAGCTCGACGCACATTAGCAGCACGTTCTTTTGACAGCATTAAGTTATGCTCTGCATTACCTGTTTTACTCGCGTAGCCTTGCAATTGGATAGTCGTGGTTTCATAGCGTTTCAAAAAGGAGGCCATTTGACGGATCTGGTTCAAGAACGCTGGGTTTATTTCAGTCGAGTTATTCGCAAACAAGATATGTAGCTGCTTCTGCTCAGACGATTCAAAATATGAGCCACAACCGTCATTATCAATTTCGGCACCAACAGGCGTTCCAGGACAAAGATCACGAGCATTGATAACGCCGTCATTGTCATCATCTTGCAAGTCGTAGATTTGCTCTGGTTTTGGCGTCGGTAAGTAGGCATATTCGTCGTCAAACTGCTGAGCTATGGTGGATGAGGACATCACCATGATCAAAGCAGAGAAAATGCTAGATTTGTTCATTGCTTAGTACTCCACTTCTTCATGCCATTCTTCAGGCGTTTGTACACGTAGAGCAGCGAGTAGGTTTCCAGAGGCGTTCATTACTCTGTATTTCGCATACTGCTCATCATATTTAGCATCGAGGTAATCTTTACGTGCTTCAAAGAGTTCGTTTTCAGTGTTGAGCAAATCAAGGAGTGTACGTTTACCTATACGGTATTGTTTTTCATAAGAAATTACAGTATCAGACGCCGAATCAACGTGGTCAGATAGAAATTCCTTCTGTTGAACTGTTAAATCAAGCGCACTCCAAGATAGCCTTAAGCTCTCTTCTACATTTCTGTAGCTTCTCTCTCTTAGGTCTTTCGCTTTATTGAGCTGATAAGCGGCACTTTCAGCTCTGTCTTGGTCGGCACCGCCATTATAGAGGTTGTATCTAAGTCGAAGCATCGCTGAAAACTCATCGCTACTGCCTTCTGTGCCACCGGCATCATCTCGCCATGTCTGTGCTGCTTCAACGGATACGGTTGGGTAGTTAGTACTTTTTGATTGCTTATATTGAAACTTGGCAGAATCAACGTCTGCACGAGCAATTTGAATGACCGGGTGCGTTTGAAACGCAAGCTCAAGTGCGCTGTCAATTGTGTAAGGGATTGCTGCTGAATCAGCCCTTGGGAAAGTCAGCCCAAGTGGTTTTTGACCTGTAATTCGCTTGAACTGCGTGTGTGTATCGAACAGGTTATTTTGAGCTGCGAGTAAATTACCGTGAGCTTTAGCTATACGAGCCTCAACTTGCGACATGTCTGCGGTAGATCCAATACCGGAATCTACACGCTTTTTAATGTCTCGATAGATATCTTTGTGAGTCGCTAGGTTACTTTCAGAAAGAGAAAGTACTTCGTATGCTTTTACTGCATCGAGATAAATCTTGGTTACTTCCAGTGCAGTATCTTGAGCGGTTGCAAGTAATTGGTAGCGTACTGACTCTGCATCAGCTGCTGTACGGTCGATATCATTGAGTGTATTGGAACCATCCCATATTAATTGCGTGAGCGTAATGGTTGCTTCCTTACGGGTGAGATCGGTGGTATCTGAGTTC
The DNA here is from genome assembly GCF_030248625.1 of Vibrio sp. D420a. Lineage (NCBI taxonomy): Bacteria > Pseudomonadati > Pseudomonadota > Gammaproteobacteria > Vibrionales > Vibrionaceae > Vibrio > Vibrio sp. D420a. The sequence continues at coordinate 85,001 of NZ_JAHGAN010000021.1, forward strand.
GACGCGAGATCAGTATGCTCATAGCCAATGCCAGCGTCTAGGTCGATACTTGGCCTATAAGCACCTCCAGAAGCATCGTTGAGATAACGCTTACTGATGTACTCATTGTAAGCACTTTTGATCTCAGGATTGTTCTCAAGAGTAAATGCAACCGCCTGCTCTAGGGTTTGACCGTATGAAGGTAAACTTAAGAGGACAGCAAGCCCACATGTTGCAGTTTTAATCTTATTCACTGACATCTCCGTAGTGTCCATATTACAAACAAATAATGCTGAATTAGGTGGCTAAACATAGCGCCAAAAAAATAACGATAGATAAGCATGTTTTAGCAAAAATCAGAAGGTTTGAATTTGGGTTTAGTGTCGATTTTGATACGTCAAAACTGAACAAATCTTACCAGTTACCATCTTCTTTAATATCTGGAAACACAATAACTTATATCTATGTTTAGAGCATTCAGACTACCATTTGATGTGATCTTTGTCATTAGTCTGTATCTGATTTTGTTAAATGAATGGGTGTCGACTATGAATCGACTGCGCATAGGTGTTATATTTTATCTAATTAGCATTTTTTATGTGTCGCATTTTTGACACACCACTTGAAAAGTGGGTTTAGGGGTAAATATGGATATGACAATTTTAAGCCTAGTAGGCGCACTAGGTGCTGGACAACGTATTGTTATAGGCCTTGACGGCAAGGTTCGTGTTTTAGAAGCTGGCGAAGCACTGCAGCCAGGCGATTTGATTTTAGAAAGTCAAAATGAATCTTCACAGCCAAGTCTGTCTGTTAAACGATTTGAAGAAGACATTGAGATTGAACTTGATGCTGAAATCGAAAACATTTTCGCTGCGTTAGAAGAAGGCGCGGATCCAACACAGCTCGGTGATGAGTTTGCTACCGCCGCTGGTGTAAGTGGTTCTAGTCTAACAAATAGCGGAACCATTGAACGTGACGGCGAAGAAACTATCCCTGAAACAGAGTTTGTTACTTCTGGATTTGAGTCTTTAGGACTATCTGAAACTCAAAGCCTTACGCTGTTAGATTCGTTCCGTGCTTTTGCCTCTCAAAACAATGCGCCAGACATAGTTAGTTTTAATGGCTCTTCAGTCAGTGACACGCTTACTATTTCTACAAATGAAGATACCTCCGTTAGTGGCCAACTAGAAGCGACAGATGCTGATGGTGACGCGGTCACTTTTTCAATGGGAGAGGCTCCTCAAAACGGTCAGCTTGTTATTGAGGAAGATGGCAGTTGGACGTATACACCTAATGCTGACTATAACGGAAGTGATAGCTTCACAGTTGTTGTATCTGATGGCCAAGGTGGTACAGATACCATCACAGTTAACGTTGACGTTACCCCTGTCAACGACACCCCAGCGATTGTTGATGGTAACGGTGATCCATTGGGCGATAGTGTTTCAGTAACAACCGATGAAGATACGGCAGTTAGCGGCTCACTTTCTGCATCTGATGGCGACAACGACTCTCTAAGCTTTTCAAAAGGCAGCGATCCGTCTAATGGTTCAGTGACTGTTGATGCAAACGGCGACTGGACTTACACACCAAATGCTGACTATAACGGTAACGACAGCTTCACAGTTATTGTGTCTGACGGCCAAGGTGGTACTGATACACTGACGGTGAATGTTGGTGTGACACCAGTTAACGATACCCCAACGCTTGTTGATGGTAACGGCGACCCACTAGGCGACAGCGTCGCTGTAACTACTGATGAAGATACCCCAGTTAGTGGCTCTCTCTCTGCATCCGATGGCGATAACGATTCTTTAAGCTTTTCAAAAGGTAGCGATCCGTCTAACGGTTCCGTGACTGTTGATGCAAACGGCAACTGGACCTACA